>CAZCRQ010000035.1:0-14002 GCA_964501095.1 uncultured bacterium
AAGTAGTGCAGGGCACCCACCTTTCGTTTTACATGGGCGAGACGCCCATGCTACCCTCGCAGGCGGGGACGCCCATGCTACCCTCGCAGGCGGGGACGCCTACGCTACCCTCTACGCTACCGGAAATTCTTCAAAAACGAAACCTTTAGTGCTTCAATCAAATTCTCGATTGTCCTGTCGAATCCAGCTTCCCGAAGGCAGATCGTCCGATTTTTCAACGCCATTTTCACCGCATCACGTTTATTACTATCCAATCCCGCCAGTAATTGGGCAATCTCGAGGTATTCTTCGGTGACCAGGATGGACCCGTGCTGTAAAACTGCGTTTTTCCCTTTTCTCTGGGCACTGCCGACCAATTTCTTCCCATTCAATTGCACTTCATGGCGAGTCGTACTGCTGAAACACAGCTTCGGCATCACACGGGATGATGACAACGGTAAAGCAGAAGATGTCGAGCCCGCTGCCGGTATCCCAAGACTCTGCAATCCCTCGATCAGAGAAAGACTGACAAGATTGTATACCTCTCGATGCAGCGATTCGGACTCGTGCATCCCGGAAACAGCGACAGAGATGCTGTATACCAGGTCGCCTTTATGTAAAACCGCCCGTCCGCCAGTGGGACGTCGGACCACCTCAACGCCCTGCCTCGTGCAAAGATCAAGATCGATATCTTCTCTCTTCTGATTATAACCCAAAGAGACCGCTGGGGGAACAAACCGGTAAAACCTGATCCGAGTATAACCGTCCCGTTCAGTCTGACTCAGCATCGACCGGTCGAGTTCCATCTGTTTCGCCCCGTTGCAGTCCGGTCCGATGCCAAGATAGCCCGATTTCATTTCATTATGCCGCGCTTGTCCCGAGATTGGATAAACCGGATCACCTCTTCGACTTCCGGTGTCTTTTCGATCTCCGCTTCGATTTTCTCCAACGCTTGGGAGATATTCAGGCTGCTCCGATATAAAATCCGATAAGTATTCTTCAACGCCCTGATTTGTTTCTCGTGGAATCCGCGACGGGCTAAACCGATGGAATTTACTCCCCGGTAAGTCATCGGTTCCCCGGCAGCGATGATAAAAGGTGGAACATCGAGTGGAACACGGTAAAAAGCGCCGATAAAAGCGTGTTTCCCGATGCGGACAAACTGATGCACGGGAACGAACGCCCCCAACCGCGCCCATTCCTCCAATTCGACATGCCCCGCCAGGGCAGCGTTGTTGGTCATGATCACATGATCATGGATCCGGCAATCATGGGCGACATGACAATACGCCATAATCAGGCATTCTTTGCCGATCACGGTCTTCCCGGAAGCGCTGGTTCCGCGGTTCAATGTCGCAAACTCACGAATAATCGAATTATCGCCGATTTCCAGGTAGCTCTCCTCCCCGCCGAATTTTAGATCCTGGGGATTGGTGGCAATGACGGCGCCGTTGCCGATCTGGACATTTTTACCCAGGCGCGCCCATTTAGTAATGTAAGCATGAGCGCCAATCCAACAACCTTCTCCAATCTCCGCGCCCGCTTCAATTACGGCAAAGGGAGCGATATCGACATTCTCAGCAATTTTCGCTTTGGTATCGACAGCCGCCAGGGGATGAATTTTTGCCATACTTTCACTTCTCCCGAATTATCGCCTGCATTTCCGCCTGCGCCGCCAGCTCCTCGCCAACATAAGCAGTGCCCTTCATCTTGCACACTCCGCGTCGCTGATAAATCATCTCAACCCGTATATAGAGCGTATCGCCGGGCACGACCGGTCGACGGAATTTCACATTTTCCAATCCAGTAAAGTAAACCAGATGCTTTTCCGGTTCAATTGCATCATTGAGCAGAAGAACACCGCCAACCTGCCCCATCGCCTCAACAATCAACACTCCCGGCATCACCGGCTGGTCAGGAAAATGACCGTTGAAAAACGGTTCATTGATCGAAACATTTTTAATGCCAGTCACATACTCATTTGGCGCCAACTCCAAAATCCGGTCAACAAGTAGAAATGGATAACGGTGAGGGAGAATTTTCTTGATCGCATTTATATCAAAAACATAACCAGTATTGATTTTACGTTGATATTTGGTGGTGAGTTGGCGGGTTTCGTAGATCTTGCGCATTTTCCGCACCATTTCGACATGAGCGGCATGTCCAGCACGGGCAGCCATGATATGACCCTTGATCGCAGTGCCCAACAGGGCAAAATCACCGATCAGGTCGACCACTTTATGGCGAACCGGTTCGTTGTAAAAGCGAAGCGGACGGTCATCGAGGATGCCGGTTGTGCCCAGCTTGGCTTTTCCTTTGATATGGAACAGCTTTTTCAAACGTTCGATTTCATCCGGTTGAATCTCGCGGTCGACGATCACGATGGCATTATCAAGGTTGCCTCCCTTGATCAATCCAGCCTCTTTCAACTGCTCCACTTCACTTAAGAACGAATAAGTACGAGCGGCGGCGAACTCTGTGACATATTCTTCCTCCAGGCTATACATCGAGGTGTATTGGGTTCCCAGTGCCGGATTACGGTAATCGATCATGTAGGTGATACGGAATTCATCGGATGGGACAACCACCAGATCAATGCCATGTTCCTCGTTATGATAAATCAGGGTTTTATTGATCTCGAGATATTCCTTGGGAGAGTCCAGTTCGGCAACACCGGCTTGCAATAAAGCATCCACGTAAGGTTTGGCGCTGCCATCGATGACCGGGGGTTCTATATTATCCAGAGCAACATAACAGTTATCCAGAGAAAGACCGGCGAGGGCGGATAGAACATGTTCCACTGTATGAACCTTGATGTCGCCCTGAGCGAGGGTTGTACCTCGTGAAATATCAATCACATGATCGATGTCTGCCTTGATTGTCGGTGCACCATCCAAGTCTTCTCGTATGAAAACAAATCCTGTCCCCACTGTCGCTGGGCGAAATGTCAGTTTGACCGAAACCCCGGTATGGAGTCCAATTCCCTCAAGGGAAACTTCCTTGGCAATGGTTCTCTGATTCTTCAGCAACTAATTTTACTCCTTAAGTTTTTCTTCCAGTTGACGGATTCGCTTTACATATTCAGGCAAACGACTGATACTCGCTTCAATACGACGCCAGAGAGTGATCTCCCGCGCTGGATAGCCGCCGATGATTTTATTGGGACCGGGGTCGCGATTGACACCGGATTGCGCTGCGATCATCACTCCATCGCTGAGACGAATATGTCCGTTGATGCCGACCTGCCCCCCCAGCATCGAATGTTTTCCAAGCGAACTGCTGCCGGCGATCCCCGACTGAGCGGATATTACCGTATCTTCACCAATTACAACATTATGCGCGATCTGGACTAAATTATCAATCTTCACCCCCCGGCAGAGGCGCGTCACCCCCATTGTTGCCCGGTCAATAGTCGTATTTGCCCCAATCTCGACATCATCTTCGATAATGACTTTTCCCACCTGGGGAATTTTCCGGTACTCCGATTCCTGCGGGGCGAAACCGAATCCATCCGAACCGATCACTGCGCCGTCTTGAAAAATCACCCGATTACCGATCTCGCAACCTTCTCTAACGCTCACCCGACTGTGGAAAAAGCAATCTTTGCCGATTATCACTTTTTTCCCAAGAAATACCTGAGATCGGAGGATTGTCCCCTTGCCGATTCGCACACCTTCTTCGATGACGCACAAAGGACCGATGGAAACGCCTTTCCCAAGAATCACGTCATCGGCAATAACTGTCGATGGATGTATCCCTGGCGGCTGTTTGGGTTCTGGCGGGTGAAAGAACTCAAGCGTCTTAAGAAAAGTGCTGTAGGGATCAGCGGAAATTAAATAGACGACTTTTCCCTTCTCTTTTTCTTCTTTGGGAGCGGTTTTCAAAATTATAGCGCCGGCGGAAGTGGTGAAGAGGAACTTGTTGTATTTCGGATTGGCGATGAAAGTCACCTCGCGGGGACCGGCATCCTCAATTTTGGCAATCCCAACCAGGATTCGTTCGGCATTGCCAACCAGTTGCACGCCAAGAAAATTAGCTAATTCTCCTGCGGTAGTCCGCATTGCTTATATTCCATTAGCTAAATAACTAAACCTGTTTTTTCTAACATATTGAAATTGCTGGACTCCCGCTTTCGCGAGAATGACACCCTGGGAGACTCCCACATATTCTCGGACCGCCTGCACAACAAGTAGTGCAGGGCACCCGCGAGTAGTCTGTTCCGCGGGAATGACACCGCCAACATGTTTTTCCATAGTCGAGTAGTCTGTTCCTCGGGAATGACACCTCGGAAGATTCATTACATTTTCGGACAATTAAAGTAAACAATTACAATTATTTTTTCTCTGACGTTGCGCCGCCGCTGCCGATGCGTTTTAACTCCTCCAATACTTGGTCAGTAATATCAAGCTTTTGATCGGCATAGGCAATGTTAGTGCCGACAGCGTCGAAAATTATATCGTATCCTTCATTGGCGGCGATTTTATCGATCACTTTCTGAATCTTGTCATTGATGGGTTGAAACAATTCCTGGTTGCGTTGAAAGGCGCGCTGCTCGATGTTGCTTTGATAATCCTGGAATTCCCGCAACTTTTGCATATAATCCGCTTCTTTTTCGGCTCTTTTCTCCTCGGAATAGAACATCATTGCCTGTTGATTCAATTCATTACCCAGGTCATCAAGTTCCGCTTTCATTTGCTCACCCTGACGCTGCCATTCGGCAATCTCATCGGTGAGGATTTTTTGCGCATCCTGTGCTTCCGGATATTCATCAAGAATGCGTGCGGAGATGATATACCCAAATTTGACATCCTTTGCTGAAGCGAGACCCGCCAGAAGACAAAGCGCCAGAATTACTACATATATCCGTTTCATCGCTACTCCTATAACTTTCACCTCAGAATGTACGTCCAAACTGGAAATGAGGGATCCACTGCCCTCGGCGTTTTCCATTCAATCTTCCATGTTCATCATAAGCAGGATAATCAAAACCATAGCCGTAATCCAGACCGATCAATCCAATCATCGGCATATATAACCTGACCCCGAAGCCGACTGATCTCCAGAGATCGTTGAGATCTGTTTCCGAAACAGTAGCCCAGGTTTTCCCGGCATCGAAGAATCCAAGTCCGAAGACAGTCGGATTAGGAAGTAAAGGCACACGCAACTCAAGGGTTTGCTTAAGGAAACTTAATCCACCGGTTGAAGGACCGACATCGCGATCTTCATAACCACGGAGAGGCTCGCCGAAACTAAGGCCACTGCCGCCCATATAAAATTTATCAATTGGGGGAATGTCCGCATTGTGTGCGGTTAAACCATAGAGTAATCCAGCTCGGCTTTTTGAATAAAGAACCAATTTGCTGGTCACCGGAAGATACCATTCCAGGTTGAAGGTCTGCTTTACATATTGATCATCCCCGCTGAGAAAGCTTCCCGCCAATTCGATCTGATAGTAATTCACACTGCCGCGAGTGGGAAATTCGGGATTATCCCGGCTGTCGCGGGTAATGGTCTGAGTCATGGTGCTGCTGATTCGAGTTTCACCCTCAGTGATTCCATAAGAATCGCTATATTGCTCTTTAAAGCTCTCGGTGAAATTGTCATAAAGTGTTCGATCGATGCGATAGACCCAATCGCCGCGAAAATAATCATCGGGCCAACGAAACCGACGTCCCAGGTGAAAGGTGGCGCCGGTCACCGATTCATCGAAACCATAATAGTAACCTCCGCGTCGCAGATCGAAAAAACTCACCCTAGCCAAAGTTGGCGTGTTGAATAACCAGGGTTCGGTGAAACTGATGGAGAAACTCCGATAAACCTGTCCGAAATTCCAATCCAGGCTGAATTGTTGTCCATTACCGAAAAGATTGGGCATGGTGAAACCGACAGCACCGATCATACCATCCCGTTCGCTGTATCCCGCTGATAGATTCGCCTGATCGGTCGGTTTCTCTTCCACATCGATATAGAGGTCTACTTCATCATCGCTGACTTGCTGGATGTCCGGTTGGATATTGGCAAAATAGTTGAGAATTGTAATCTCACGGATACTACGCCGCAGCTTCGAGACATCAAATGTCTCCCCCGGGTAGAGCACGCATTCTCGTCGTATCACCTTCTCTTTGGTCTTGTCATTCCCGATAATGTTGATCATGCGCACTTTGTATTGATTGCCTTCCATCACGGAAAAATGAACGTCGAGCGTATCTTCTCCAACCGGCAGAAGAATAGGCTCGATCCGTGAATAGATGTACCCACGGTCATAATAGAGTGTCCCAAGACGTTCTGTCGTGGTAAATTGCAGTTTTTCCTCACTATACACGTCTGAAGGACGGAATTCCAACTGCGCCAACAATTCTTCGTCACGGAAGAGAAGATTGCCTTCGAAACTAACGTTGCCGAAGTAATACTTCCCGCCCTCCTTCACTTCGATCTCGATGTTCATCCGCTTTCGATTCTCGGAATAAACAATTGTATCTCTCACTACTTCCGCATCACGGAAGCCGTTATTGTGATAAAAGGTGGAAATTTTTTCCAAATCCTCCTGAAACTTTGATTTATCGAATACTCCACGATGCCAAAATCCCAGCAGGCTTCTTTGATGAGTATTATCCAGTTGTTTTCTGAGTTTTCCGTCGCTGAAGGCTTCATTTCCACTAAAAGTTATTTCGTCGATTTTGACTTTTTTCCCTTCTGAAATAACCAGGAGCAGGTTCTTTTTGTTTGGTTCAGTCGAATCTTTGATCTCGGGTTCGACTTTCGCCAGCAAGTACCCCTTTTCATAATAGATTTTTAAAAGATCGGCGGTGGCTTTTTTTATTTTAGAAGGATTCAACACCTGCCCGCGATAGAGACTATGCGCTTCTTCGATCTCTTTTTTCTTAATCTTCTTGTTCCCTTTTATCTCGATGTCGGCAATTCGAGGATATTCTTCCACCCGGATGAGAAAAAAGGCGCCGTCCGGAACTTCACGTTCTAAGAGAACTTCAATTTTCCGAAACATGCCCAGGGCGTGTAGACGATGGATGGCTTTTTGCACATCTTCACCGGTGATATTTTTGCCGATTACCAATCCCGAATTGGCGATAACCAAACCAGGGTCTGCGGAAACCGTCCCCTCTACACGCACCTCAAGCACTTTCAGACTCTGAGGCACTTGGGCTCTCGCACTGGATGAGAATAAAAGAAACAACTCCAAGATGATATAAAGCTGAAGATAGAAGAACTGATTATTTCTCATTGGGTTTCGCCGTTTTTTGACCGTCCAAGTTACGTGAAATCACCTAAAAAGTAAAGCAGGACTTTTTTCGGATGCTCTTTAAATTTCAGCCTTGTATATCAGATTACTCAATCTTCCGAATTTTACTTCCGAACCTCGCCTGTCTCGGAGAGGAAAATGAGGAAAAAACCGGTCTCATATTTGATTGTCTTTCTCAGTTAGTTATCTTGCTCATTGATCAATCATTAAGAATGAAACGGAGCATTTTTCAGTTATAAACCAGTGAACCAGACAGCAGTATGAAAGACAACAAATTATATTAAATCACATATATTTTTTTTGCTATTCGCGACTAGCAATTTATTGCACTTTCAATAATAAATGCTGGTAATACAGTGCAAGATCAGAATGACATCCGGCATCATCTGGTACGCGAGATTCGCTATCGTTTCTCGCCGCCGTTAACTCAGAAGGAACTGGGAGTTATTCTCAGTCTCCGCAGCGATTATATCTCAAAGATCGAGAATGGCAAGGCGGAATTAAGCGATAATTTCTGTCGGCGTTTCTCGGTAAACCTTGGAATAAATTACGAATTTTTGCAAACCGGTCTTGGGGAAGCCTTCCCTCTCGGCTTACCCAGAGTGATCAGGAGTACCGAAGGGATAAAGATCATCCTTCCTAGAAGAGCGTGGAAACGGACTATAGCATCCAGCCTCAGGGAAGAAATACTTGATTTGTTCTCAAAGAGGTTTGGAATTGACCTGGAGGAACTGGAGATCGATCATTTGCCTCGAGAGGAACGTCTGGAATTGCATCGTTTATGCAATAAGCTAAGGATTTTATTTTCAGAAGCTGAGAACGTGTTAGATACCAACCTGTCATCGACCGAGTATGAGGATCAAATGCCTCTCCCCTCAGCCCTCCTGCGGAAACAGAAGAGTTTGACCAGAAAACGAAAGGTCAGGCAACCGCTGGTCGATCCGAAAAATCCGCATCTCTTCACCGAGTTCGAGTCGGGGGGAAATTTTAACAAGGATAGACAGGATGAATAGGATAACTTAAAACGACGAATACTTATTTAAATACAGAGGAATCCCAGGGGGTTTTCAGGGGTTGTACGATAAAGGTGTACTGGAGAAAGTGCTTCCAATCGTGGAATTTGCGGTCATAGCTAACAGCGTATCCAATCTCGAAGGGACCTCCCGGGCTTTTCAAGGCAAAACCGCCGGTGACAATCGAACGATTTTTGATCCGGATAAATCCACCTCGCAGCGTATATTGCGAACTGGTCGCCAGTTCCGCTCCGACATGCCAGCGATCCTTAGAATCACCAAGTTTATACCAGGTGTCCAGATAAGTCGCCGCGCAAATAGTGGCGAATCCCATTTGATAAGAAGCACCGTAATCGAAACGGCGCTGAAGTGTTTTCAAATGATTTGCGCCAATGGTGAAATTCCGCAGCACCAATGAGACGGTAAGCCCTTTTTTGGTCTGTCCGAGAAATCCGATATCGATTGGAACTCCGGCGATCCAGACCCCATTTTCATCCCGTTCCAGGGCGAATTTGAGATCAATCGCCGCGGGAGTGTAGGGTGAAAATCCATAGGCGATGGGCAGCCCGATCATAACATTACGTCTTTCACCCTTTACGCAAGGAGCGCTCCATCCCTGGAGAATCAGGGCAACGGGGATATTCATCTCCGTGTTTTTATTGTAGAAATGAATCCACCAACTATGGAAAGGATCATTCCAGCGGTAAGGCTGGATACCGAATCCGACATTCAAGACCTGCCAGACCAGAGAAGCGGGATTGTGGTAGATTGCAGTTGGATCGGTGGTTAAGGCGGGATAAGCTCCCCCCATCGCAGCACCGCGGGCGCCTATTGGATCAAAGGGAAGTTCACGATCATAATGGTCGACGGCAAGGACGTGAGAAGCCCAAAACAATACGATTATGATGAGCCGGTTTAGGAGATTCCATCGTTTCATGCGCAGAACGTACGATATAGGCAAAAGAAACACAATCACCAGACCTGAGAGATAGTATCGGATTATCAGGTAGTCTGGAGGAGGAAATTCAACCCTCCAAGATTGAACAATTGCCTACCCTCGAACGAATGGATCGCTTATATTGGAATCAGAAACATGCGAGGAGGCGTCTCTTCAAGACCCATAAACAAATAAGAACCACAGTTTTGGACAGCAATACCCATCATTCTCCAGCGGTTATGGTGATTCAGACTCGGATCATTTGTAGATCCCCACAATATAACGACATATAAATCTTTAAAACTCTGAAACAAGATGAGGAGAAGAATGAAACGCCTAATGATATTTATAATGATGCTGGCAACGGCGATTTCTGCACTGGCTCAGGAATTGGATCCCCGGTATCATAATGTACAGGAGATTCACGATTTCATTTTTAATCTCCAGTATCAATACCCGGATCGTGTAAAGGTGGATTCGGTCGGTCATAGCCAACAAGACAGCCTGCCGATTTACCTGGTAAAAATTTCCAATAATGTATCTGTGGATTATGATCGACCTACAGTATTGTTCGTTGGTCAGTTGCATGCGGAAGAATTGGCGGGGATTGAAATCGTGCTGACGGTGATGGAACAGTTGGCAAGTAGCCCTATAAGCGGATTTCGCGATAGAAGACAACAATTGGAATCTTATTTCATCCCTACTGCCAATCCTGAGGGATTAAATGTCGTATTTGGAGTAGGCGATCCTGACGAATTGATTTATGGTCAGGATGTCAGTTATCGAAAAAACAAGCGAAGCAACTTGACCGACGGTATTTTTCATTACTTTCTCTCACCTCACGGCGGCAGTGATACCTCGGGAGTGGATATCAATCGTAATTTTGACATCAATTGGTTCCATGGGGATTCCTTGTTCACTTGTCGTGACCACGCCGAACTCTGGGATTATTACCGGGGACCCTATCCGAATAGCGAGGCAGAAGTTCAATGTCTTTCTCGAGTATGCCATGAAATTCAACCCCTGCTCAGTACTACTTTTCATACCTCACGAACTGGAGATTTATCGGAAAAAGTGTTTTATCCCTGGGATTGGGGATTGGATGGTCATCAAGATGGGAAATTATCGCCGGATATAGATGTTTTTCAAGATGTTGGTGAAAATTATGCCCAATATCTTGATAAAGTTGGAGGCGGTCATTATCCGGCGACAGCAACCGGCGGCAGAGATGGGAAAATGCACGATTGGATGTATGCGGAGGGTGGTTGGCTGAATATGGAGACCGAATGTTCGGATATCCAGCCCGGTTGGCCTCGCGCCGGCGAAATTATAAACTGGGTCATCGACGGTGTCTATTACTTGATGGACAGGGCACGTGTCAGCCCCTTAGTTCAAGGAAATAAAGGACATCTGAAAGTCGTAGTCACCGATCCGCAAGGTCAGCCATTGGTTGCCGAAGTATATCTTCCCCAACGACACAATGGTTATTTGAAGCCACGCTACACGGATCCTGTCTGGGGAGTTCACCGTCGTCCCTTGTTGCAAAGCAACTACACAGTAATTATCCGCGCTTGGGGTTACGAACCGAATCAAGCCACGGTTTATGTGGGAAATGGCTATGAGACGGTTCATCGGGTAATCCTGCAGCCTCTAGCGAAAAAGATCGTGCGCCTGGGGATTTACGACGCTGAAACTTCTGCTGCGATGCCGGGGACATTGGTGCTTCATCGCGCTTGGGGAATCGATACGCTGCAAATCGACGATGGATTTTATATTCGCAACTTGCCGGTCGGCGACTATACTATGGAAGTCTCGGCGGAAGGATACATTCCAAGAAGATTCTCCTTCACTCTTGACCAGGAAGAGGTGAACATCCGCTCCACTCTGGTACATCCGACTTTCATCCAGTTGGATGATTTTGAAGAGAGCGTGCCGGATCATTGGGTTCAGGGAGCGGGTTTCCCGTGGGGACGCAGCGGCAGGGAGAAACATTCAGGTTTGGTTTCTCTCGAGAGCGTTCCTGATGATTTTATCAGTTTGAATGGCACCGGATCTATTACGGCAACCTACAACATACCGCCAGGCTCGGAGTCGTTGACACTCACGGGTTGGCGAGCGTTCGAATTGGAACCCGATTATGATTCCTGTACAGTTGAGATTGCTTACGATAATAATCCCTTTCAAATTGTCGAAATCTTGAACGGATTTTCCCGCTGGCACTCATTTTTTTACGATCTTCGGGAAGGGCGTGTGGCGACGGCGATCAGTATTCGTTGGACGATTAACACAGAGGCGACAGACAATGATCGCGGATTGTTTCTCGATGATATCGCTCTGTTGGCAAGCGAGGATTATGTTTCGGTAAACGACAGAAAGGTCGAGGTTCCAGGAAAATGGGAATTGCCTCCTGTTTATCCAAATCCGTTTAATTCACGGACTCAAGTGAGTTTCAAGGTTCCGGTCGAATCTCACGTGAATTTGGCGATATACGATCTCTTGGGACGTGAAGTGATGAAATTGCTGGATCGTGATATCGCTTCCGGAACGCAGCGTGTTTCAGTAGATATGTCGGATTTCTCTTCCGGCATCTACTTTGTGCGGATGAATGCTCCTGGGTATCAGGCAGTACAGAAAATCGTGATGATTAAATGAAGCGATGACTACTCAAACCTTCATCGGAACTCATGAATAAGCAATCAACAAAACGAGCCCGGTATTCCGGTAAGTCTGGAACGAAGAAACAGATCCAAGACTCACACCCCTTCAATTTATTTTGGAAGGATCATCCTCAATTGTTTTTATTTATTCTGGCGCTTGTCATTCGCTTGATCTTTGTCTCATCATTGATAAATCGTCCCGGCTTTGCAATCCCGATTGTCGATGAGATCGACTTCGACCGTATGGCTCGTTTGTTTGCTTCTAGTCTGTCTTTTGAGCCAGGTCCCCTCTTCCGTCCCCCACTTTGGCCCCTTCTTCTGGGTGTGATGTATATCATTTTCGGTCCCATTTTTCCCATCGCCAGGCTGATCAATTCGGTTTTGGGAGCACTCGCTGTCGTTGCCGCTTACCGATTGGGGAAGCGACTGTTCAATATAAAGATCGCTTTTATCAGCGGTATTGTGCTCTCGTTTTATGGAATGCTGGTTCATTTCAACACGACCGGGCTCGCAACTTCACTATTGATTTATCTCGTACTGGAAGCGTTGAATCTGAGTTTACTGGCGCATGAACGTGGACGTTCGAGTCTTTTCTTCTGGTCGGGAGTGCTTTGGGGATTGGCGGCATTGGCGCGTCCGGTGGCGTTGCTGCCCGCGGCAATCATCGCGGTATATCTCCTGTTGATTCGTCCTGATGAGCACGGCGTCACCGGTTTGCGCCGATTTCAGTTTTATTTCCTTGGGCTGGTTCTGGCGATTGCCCCGATCACAATCCGTAATTATCTGCAAGGCGATCTAGCATTGATCTCTACTAACGGCGGGATCAACTTCTATCTTGGCAACAACGATCGGGCGACCGGATTCACCGCGACTCATCCGGTTCTCGATGTTTACTGGACTCCGGAAGACATTCACAAATACGCCGAAAGACAGGTGGGCAGACGTCTGACCCCGACCCAAGTGTCTTCATATTACGCTCGTGAAGCCTTACGTTTCATGGAATTTCAGTCCGCCAAAGCCAGCAAGCTCCTCTTGAAGAAATTGTACTTGACTTTCAATCGGATCGAGATCGGCAATAATGGTGATATCAACTTTTTCGCCCATCGCAATCCTCTGCTCGCCGCTCTGATGATTATCGGTTTTGGGATCGTAGCACCATTTGGACTTACTGGAATGGTCATGGGGTGGAAAAAGAGCAGCGAGCATAAAGTAGTCATTCTGGTCGCCTTATCGTATCTTCTAATGACGGTGATCTTTTTTGTCGCCGCACGGTTTCGTTTGCCCGCAGTGCCGATTTTAAGCATTTTCGCCGTCTATGCAGCTTCTCAGATTGCCGGCGACGTTGGTAGAAATCCTCTGCTGAAGAAAATTGTGATCGCTGAAGGTGTTTTGGCTTTCGGATTGATCATTCACTCCAACTTTTATCGCATGTCTGAAGGTGACACATCATACGGATATTTTCTCCAGGGGCAGGTGTTAGCGCGTGAAGGTAAGATGGAAGAGGCGATTGAGTCGTTTGATATGGCGTTGAAAACCTACTATTACGTGCCCCTGGCGAATTATTACATCGGACACATCTATCTCAAGCAGGGGAAACCCGATCTGACTATTGAATACTGCCAACGAGAATTGGAGATGGGCGAGAATCGGTTGGCTTATATCGACCTGGGAAAGGCTTATCGACTTTTGAACCGACGTTCCGAAGCAGAAGTGGCATTCACCAAGGCTTATGAATTCAATCCACGAGATGATGAAGTGCGTTCTTTATTGGCGCAGGAAATTGGGGAGCGGGCAATTACGGCGGCGGATGAAGGAAGATGGGAAGAAGCTAAAAAATTATTCTTGAATTCGGGATTGATCGATCCGAAGAATCCGTTTTACCCCTTTGGCGTCGCTGGTGCACACTGGGCACTGGGGGATACCATTAAAGCGAATGCAATTATCAATGAAGTCCTGTATGCGCACCCGGAATTTCCACCGGCAGTGGAATGGAAAAACGGTTGGCGACCTGATGTAAAAGGTGAAGGAAGTGTACTTATCTCCCCACAGAAACCGGAGTTCCTGCCGACTTCAGAAAAATGAACTCAAACCTATTGAACTCTAAAAAGAGAGACCGGAGAGACTGATACTGAAATTTAGATGAAAAATCCGAGTAAGG
>CAZCRQ010000036.1:0-1784 GCA_964501095.1 uncultured bacterium
GTTTTTACTCATCTTTCTACCCTATCCTGCACAACAAGTAGTGCAGGGCACCCGCGGGACGCCCAGGACACAGTCGTCTCGCCCAGGACACTGGCGGGACGCCCGTGCTACGGAAGAAATAATATCGTCAATTCATCTGACATAGGCTACTAATTCTTCAATTTATTCATATTGAATATATCTTATTTGCTACTAACTAGAGAATGGATAACTTTTTTCTCCAATTTCAGCAATTGTCGTTTTAAATCTACTTGAAGGTGTTTTCTCTGGTCATCATCAAGGGGTTTTGGTATATAGAGCGGTTCGCCGAAGCGCAATTCAGTTTTGGTGAAAGGGAGGGCAATCGCCTGACGATCCCAGGAAGGCAGGCGAATAAAATGTTGTGCTCCCCCGAAGGCAGGGATGATCGGTCTGCCGGACAAAGAAGCCAGGTTTATCACTCCCGGTTTGACCACCCGCCTCGGTCCCTGGGGACCATCGAGGATGATGACAACATGTTCGTCTTTATGCAACGCTTTCAGGCATTGACGCAGACCTCGAGAGGGATGATACCCACTTGAAGCCCGAATCAAGCCATATCCCAAGCCTGACACCATTCGGGCAATCAACTCCCCTTCCCAGACCGGGCTGACCAGGACAATCCATCCCTGGTCACGGGAGAGGTAGAGAGGAGTCATTAAATCCCCATGCCAAGTGGCAAGCAGCACCCCTCCCGCTCTGGCGGCGTCACGAAGATGATGGGTGTCGCCTAATCTGCTCCGCCAACTGAATCCCCAGAGACGGATCAAAGGGGGGATAATTGTTCCGACCAATCCCGGAAGCATGCGGAAAAAAATTCCTTTAGGTTGTTCGGGGAACGCAGTGGCTAAATCTTTTCTAAACATGATACGAGAACTTGAGTTCTGAGATCACGCTTCAACATGTCGTTTAAAAATTTACCCTTGAAGCAGGGTGTCCGAGAATGGGTGCGATTCTGCGAGATGCCTCCTAAGTGTCATTCCCGCGAAACAGGATGTCCGAGAATGGAAAAAACCTCATTGGGTGCCCTGCACTACTTGTTGTGCAGGAAACATGAACAGATACCTATTAACCTGAAATACAATGAGTTACGTTTCTAAAAATCATCGTCACCCTGCACAACAAGTAGTGCAGGGCACCCATCTCTATGATCTTTTTAGACATTCTCAGACAGCCTGTTTCGCGGGAATGACACCCCGGTTGAATCCCTAGGGAATCCCAGTCATTCTCGGACAGCCTGTCTTATCACAGTTGTATAATTCTCGCAAGGCACAGAAATTGCTTTTCTATTTCCGGTTAATCCGATGGAGGTCTTTAGTGGAAAAACCGGTTACAAACAGTCTGCATGAATTTCTCTTTTGTCGTCTCGATGGGATGATCCCGCTGAAAAAGGGATTGGATGCTTTCGCTCTGCGTCAGAAGGTCATCGCCGCTAATATCGCAAATGTGGAAACTCCCGAATATAGGGCGAAACAGGTCACTTTTGAAGAGGAGTTGAGCAAGGTGCTGAATCGCCAGAAGAGTGGATTACGAAGAACTCATCCTGATCATATCCCGGTTCGTGGTGGGGTAGAGGCATTGGATCGAGTAAAAGCAGAAGTGATTCCCGATCAATCGCCGGCTCTTTATAATGGGGTAAATAACGTTGACATCGATAAAGAAGTAGCGCACATGGCGACCAATCAGATTCACTATGCCACAGTCGCCAAGGTAATAGCACTTCGTCACAAATTGCTGCTGAATGCGATCAAGGGACATTAGAATTA
>CAZCRQ010000036.1:1884-11048 GCA_964501095.1 uncultured bacterium
TCCACAAAATCCACGGGTGTCAGCCGAGGACGGCTGACACCACAATAATGTGCTATAGCAAGATCTTCCGGATTTTCAGACCAATTTACCCACTTCTTTGATGATTTGCCGGGCGATGACGACACGCAGGATCTGGTTCGTTCCTTCGTAAATCTGGGTGATTTTCGCGTCACGCATGAATTTCTCCACCGGATAATCCCGCATATAACCATAACCGCCGAAGATTTGCACGGCATCTGTGGTCACTTTCATGGCAGTATCAGATGCCATCACCTTGCACATGGAAGATTCCTTGGCGACATTATCATCGCCGGCGTCGATCATGCGCGAGGTGGCATAGAGCATGGCGCGTGAGGCTTCAATAGCGACCGCCATATCCGCCAGCATGAATTGCAACGCTTGGAATTTGATGATGCTCTGCCCGAATTGTTCGCGACGACGAGCATAATCGACAGCGAGATCAAATGCTCCCTGAGCGATTCCCAGAGCCTGGGCGGCGACACCCGGGCGGCTGCGATCCAAGGTTTTCATCGCCACGGAAAAACCTTCCCCCTCTTCCCCGATACGATTCGAGACCGGAATTACACAATCATCGAAAATCAACTCCCGGGTGGAGGAAGCACGAATTCCTAGTTTGTCCTCTCTCTTGCCGTAGCTGAATCCCGGGGTTCCCTCCTCGATTATAAAAGCGGAAGCTCCGCGAGTCCCCTTTTCCGGATCGGTGCTAGCGATGATGGTGTAAATCTTCGCTTCTCCCCCGTTGGTGATGAAGATTTTAGTCCCATTGATCACGTATTTATCATCTTTTCTCACGGCGCGGGTCTGGATATGTCCGGCGTCGCTTCCGGCGGAAGGTTCGGTTAATCCAAAAGCGGCGATACATTTCCCTTGCGCCAGGTCTGGCAGATATTTTTTCTTCTGCTCCTTACTACCACCGATGATGATGGGGAAAGTCCCCAGCGCCGTCGCCGCCACCGCCAAGGCAATACCGCCGCAGAAACGGCTCAGCTCTTCCGTTATCAGCACTAAATCCATCACCCCGCGTCCGATTCCACCATACTCTTCTGGGATATAAACACTGTAAAATCCAGCATCAGCAAACACTTTCACCAGATCCCAGGGGAATGTGCCCTCACGATCGTATTTCGCCGCGACCGGTTGAACCTTCTCTTTTCCGATCCGTCGTGCTTGTACAACCAGTTCCTGTTGAAAATCATCAAGGAAGTAATCCATGTTTATCTCCGTAACTTAATCCACCAGTTTTAAACCGAAATATATTGCGGCATTCTTTGCCGCCTGTTGTTCCGCTTTCTTTTTGCTATTGCCAATGCCGGTTCCAATGCGTTTTTCACTGATCAAGGCTTCCACTACAAATGTCTTTGCATGATCCGGACCCTCTTCGGAAATCACACGATAACGCGGCGTACCCATCGCCTGCCCTTGAGTAAATTCGAGAAGCAGGCTCTTGTAATTCTGTTCACGCTCTCGGATGAATCCATCGTCCAGATCAGGAACAACAAAATGCTTGATGAATGTTTTCGCCTCCCGAAGCCCGCCATCAAGGAAAATGGCGCCGATCACCGCCTCCAAGGCATCCTCGAGAATACTGCTTCTGGTTCTCCCCCCGCTTTTCGCTTCTCCTTCACCAAGTTGAAGATAGTGCCCAAGGTTGAACCTTCTGGCACGATGGGCGAGCTGACGTCCGCTCACCGCCAGACTCTTCAGACGTGCCAGGTGTCCTTCCTTGGCATCGGGATAAAGGTGATAAAGAGTTTCACTAACCACCAAATCAAGGACAGCGTCCCCGAGAAACTCGAGACGTTCGTTGGTCTCATTGCGCAACTCACCGGTCTCCACGATGATGCTGCGATGTTTCAAAGCGGTATCAAGTAAGGATCGATTCTGGAATTGATAGCCGATCAACTGTTCAAAATCCCTCAGGCTTCTTAATGAACCGGGACGAGGCTGTTTCTTTTTCAGAAAGCGGCGAACCCAAAGTCTCAACCTTTTCCCAATACTCATACTGATAATCGATCCTTATTTTTCATTCCAACGACAAACAATCAAACTTGCATTGTGCCCACCAAATCCAAAGGTATTTGACAAAGCAATATCTACCGGACGTCTCGCTGAATAATTAGGTGTATAATTTAAATCACAAACTGGATCAGGTTTTTCCAAGTTGATGGTTGGGGGAATGATTCCGTGACGGATCGCCAGGACGCAAGCTGCGAGTTCAACCGCTCCCGCCGCTCCAAGTAGATGTCCTGTCATCGACTTGGTGGAACTGATGGCGAGTTTGTAAGCATGATCACCAAAAGTTGTCTTGATCGCTTCGGTCTCGGTCTGGTCATTTAAAGGCGTGGAAGTCCCATGTGCATTGATATAGTCGATGTCGGTGGGGGGGATTCTGGCGGATTTCAGGGCGGCGCGCATGGAACGGACTGCGCCCTCGCCACCAGGTGCAGGAGCCGTCAGATGATGAGCGTCGGCGCTGAAACCATAACCGGCAAGTTCAGCTAAAATTGGAGCATTACGTCGAATCGCATGTTCCATGGTTTCAAGAACCAAAGTCGCCGCGCCTTCTCCCATTACAAAACCGTCACGTTCGAGGTCGAATGGTCGGGAGGCTTTTTGGGGAGCGTCATTCCGTGTCGAGATGGCATTCATCGCATTGAATCCCGCCATGCCCACCGGACAGATCGGCGCTTCCGAACCGCCGCAGACGATGGCGTCCGCATCTCCGTTTTGTAAGTGCATGAACGCAATCCCCAAGGCGTGGGACGATGTCGCACACGCCGACTGGACGCCATAATTCACCCCTTTCAGATTCCACCGCATCGAGATATGACCAGGAACAATATCGCCGATCATCATCGGGACGAAGAAGGGACTGACACGCTTTGGTCCTTCCTGGAAGACCTTATAGCATTGATCTTCGTAAGTGGTCATGCCTCCAATCCCGGAGCCATAGATGACTCCGATGCGTTCCGGATCCAACTCCTCCGGCTTGAGTTCAGCATTTTCGATTGCTTCTGCGGCGCTGGCTACCGCAAATTGGCAAAAAATATCCATGCGACGGGCAGTTTTTTTATCGATGCGCTGCAGCGGATCAAATTCCTTGACCTCGCAGGCAAAGGTGGTTTTGTGGTGTGCGGCATCAAAACGGGTAATGGGAGCTGCACCGCTTTTCCCGCCGATTAGATTGTTCCAAAAAGTTTGCAGACCAATCCCGATGGGAGTCACCGCCCCGATTCCGGTTATTACAACTCGTTTCGGCATGGTTATAACTCAAGGCTACGGAAAAACGCTCTTTATTTACCGATTTTCTTCTCTAGGTATTCAATGGCGGCGCCGACAGTGGCGATCTGATCCGCATCCTCATCCGGTATCTCGATGCCGAATTGCTCCTCGAATGCCATCACTAGTTCCACTGTATCCAGAGAATCTGCACCCAAATCGTCGATGAAGGAAGCAGATTCCACTACTTCAGAAATGTCAACGCCCAATTGCTCCACGATGATTTCTTTTACCTTTTGAATCATTTCTTTGCTTGCCATGAATGTTCTCGTTTAAAACCTATTTTATTTTATTAGACCTATTTGTTCTATTCTTCTTACATTACCATTCCGCCATCCACGTGGATCACCTGTCCGGTGATAAAAGCGGCGTCCGGAGTGGCGAGGAACGCCACCACGCCAGCGACATCTTCCGGTGTTCCCGGTCTGCCCAGGGGAGTCATGTTGAGAAAGGACTCCCGCACCGCCGTCGGCAGCACGGAAGTCATCTCGGTTTCAATGTAGCCCGGCGCGATGGCATTGACAGTAATCCCACGGGAAGCGAGTTCCTTAGCGCAGGATTTGGTAAATCCGATCAATCCCGCTTTTGAGGAGGAATAGTTGGCTTGCCCGGCATTTCCCATGACGCCCACGACGGAAGTAAGGTTGATGATCCGTCCCGAGCGCTGTTTCATCATAACCCGACTGCAAGCTCGGGTGCAGAGGAATGTCCCTTTGAGATTGACAGCGATTACAATATCCCAGTCTTCCTCTTTCATTCGCACCAACAAACCATCCCGTGTCACTCCCGCATTGTTCACCAGGATATCCAACCGTCCGAATTCATCCAGTATCTTCTTCAGATTTTCTTCCACTGCGGCAGCCGAGGTGACATCCGAAACGAGAGCGAGGGTATGTATGCCGCGTTGTTTCAATTCTTCCGCCGCTTGACGCGCATTGGCTTCTATGATGTCATGGATGACAATGCTGGCGCCGTCGCGCGCTAGACGATCCGCTATCGCACGTCCGATCCCGCGTCCACTGCCTGTAATCCAAGCTACCTGACCGTCAAGTTGCCCCATTAAATCTCCCTTAATTTGTCGGCTTTATCTACCCCGTGGGGATGTTAATACTACCCCGTTAAAACCGTATGACGCAAGAAGCCCAAGTGAAACCAGCGCCAAAGGTAACGCAGAGAACGTCGCTCCCCTCTTTAATCAACCCTTTCTCCATGGCTTCGACAATGGCGATGGGAATGGAAGCCGCCGAGGTGTTACCATAATTCTGGATATTGATGTACACTTTTTCTTTGGGCATTTTCAAACGTTTTGCGGTAGCGTCGATGATTCGAATATTCGCCTGATGGGAGATCATTAGATCGAGATCCTCTGGCTGTATCCCGGCAAGTTCAACCGCTTTCAGAGCGGAGTCGCCCATCTTGGTCACGGCGTGTTTGAATACTTCATTTCCCGCCATGTGCAGGGTGAACATTTCGGGGCGCAGGGAGCCATTGGTTGCGGGATACAGAGAACCGCCGCCCGGACAATAGAGAAGGTGATTCAACCGTCCATCGGAACCGATGTAGGTGGAGAGCAGTCCGGCGCTGTTGGTGCTGGGGGTGAGCACCGCCGCCCCGGCGCCATCGCCGAAAAGAACGCAGGTCTTGCGATCTTTCCAATTGACCATACTGGTCATTATTTCCACACCGATCACCAGAACATGATGCGCTTGCCCGGTTCTTATATAAAGATCACCCAACTGAAGTCCATAGATGAATCCGCTGCAGGCGGCAGAAATATCAAAAGCCGCGGCATTGAATGCCCCCAGCTCCGCCTGGACAAAAACCGCCGTCGAAGGGAATTTCATATCGCCGCTCACTGTACTGACAATGATCAAATCCAGGTCAGAGGCGGAAATACCAGCTTTCTCCATCGCCTTTCTGGAGGCTTGAATCGAGAGGCTGGAGGCTGGTGTGCCCGGCTCGACAATATGACGTTCCTTGATCCCCGTGCGTTCGGTTATCCATTCATCTGAAGTGTCGACCATACGCTCGAGATCGAAATTGGTCAGTATCTTCTCCGGTACGGCGCTACCTATTCCGGCAATACAGGTAAAAGGGGCATTTTTATTGTTCATCATCTTCATCACCAATCTCTCCCCGTGAAAAAGGATTCGACAGCCACAACGCGCGTCGAGTACGAAACACACGGTCTCGCAGCACAAGAGTCAGGTTTGCGCGAACCATTTTTTGCGCCCAGAGCAACGCCTGCGTTATCGCTTTTACCTGGCTACGTCCATGTCCTATTACTACCGTTCCGTTCACTCCCAGTAAAGTCGCACCGCCCCAATGGGTATAATCTAAATCTGCGAAACTTTCACGCAATGACTGTACCCAAGGATAGTTGCCCACTCGTTCAAACAGTATCGATGGAATGGACTCGATAAATTTCAATAATATATTACCGACAAAGCCGCTGGTAACAATGACATCAGCGCGATCATTAAAAATGTCGCCGCCTTCGATATTACCAATAAAGTTCAAGGGACTGCGACTTAACAGACGAAATGTATCTCGTGTGAGTTCATCCCCTTTGTGGCTCTCTTCCCCAATATTCAACAGCCCAATGCGGGGATTGGGAATATGATGCACTTGTTCGGAAAAAGCGGCGCCCATAGCGGCATACTGAACAAGGTGATTCGCCTTCGGATCCGCCGTTGCCCCAACATCCAACAGCAATCCGATCCTATTTTTCCTGGGTAAGGGCACACTCAATGCAGGTTTGTTTATCCAACGAACACGCCCAAGGTAGGTGCGGCATACTCCCACTACCGCCCCGGTGTTACCCATGCTGACAAAAGCGGAAACCATCCCTACGGCAAGGTGCTTCACCGCTTGAAGGATGGAGCTGGATTGTTTGGAACTTAAAATATCACGAGGGTGATCCTGCATAGTTATAATATCCGGAGCATGAACTATGGCAAGATTCTTCTCGCTCTCTCCCAACTCATTCAAAACGCTACGAATTTCCTCTTCCGATCCGTAGAGCACGGGTTCAATAGGATCGCCAAGAGAAACCGACCGCCGCCATGCCGCAAGTGCGCCTTCGACTACTGTCCGAGATCCCGGCTCGACTCCGGCGGTGTCCACCGCAATTTTCATCCACGTTGCCTTACCAACCCTTTAAATACCTATTTACGTCCCGGTTGGACCGAGCGACCCCGATAAAAACCGCATTCCGGGCACACACGATGAGACCGGTATTTCGCGCCGCAATTTCTGCATTCTACCAGATTAAAAGGCGTCAACGCGTGATGGGAACGACGCTTATTTCGTCGGCTTGAACTGGTGCGTCTCTTTGGTACTGCCACGATTATTTCCTTTTCACAATTATTTGTTATCACATCCGCAGGGACCTTCATTCAGATCCGCCCCGCAGCGAAAACATAATCCTTTACATTCCTCACGACAGAGCATTTGCATCGGCACATCGAGCAGGATTTCTTCTGCAATATAGGAGCGAAGGTCGACCTCGGTCGCCCGAACACTCATGAATGCCAGTCCTTCAGTTTCTTCTTCATCACGGTCTCGCGGCTCGCGACGTAAGATATGCAGATTCACCGCTGGATTGAAGTCGCGATAAAATTCAAGTGCGCAACGGTCGCAGGTGAATAAACCTCTTGTCTTGACATGAAGCCGAAGAACTAGTAAGTGCTCATTAAAATCGACTGTCCCGGAAACTGTAACTGGATCACGATAAATCCTTTTATCCAGTTGAAGCTCCTCCGGTGTGAGCGATTCTTCGAGGAAGTTCTTTCCCTCTTTCAGTTCTGAGAGCCGAAGAATCATAATTCGGTAAAATTAGTAGAGAATACTATCTGCTTCAAGAGTTAATATATTTCCTGCCTCGCTGCCACAATCCGTTCTGTCTCCAGTGCGATAACCAGCTCCTCATTGGTGGGAATGACAAAGAGGCGAACCCGACTGTCTGCCGAGGCAACATCACGCTCCGCTGAGGTGCGTATTTGATTGAGAGAATCATCAAGTTCGATGCCGATGTAACCCAAGCCTTTGACCGAGTGTTCCCGAACATGAGGCGAATTTTCCCCGATGCCTCCGGTAAAGACGATGGCGTCGAGACCGCCCATCGCTGCGGAATAGGCTCCAATGTATTTTTTTACCCGATAGGTGAAAACAGAGAAGGCGAGCCTTGCCCGTTCATTTCCATGCTCCATCTCTTCTACAATGTCCCGCATATCGGAGGAGTGTCCGGAAATGCCCATCAATCCGCTGTGTTTATTCAACAATGTATTGATTTCTCCCAGGCTTAATTCTTCACGTCCCATGATATGCAAAACCGCCCCGGCGTCAATGTCGCCAGCGCGTGTACCCATCAACAATCCTTCGACTGGAGTGAAACCCATGGTCGTATCCACCGAAACGCCGCGGTTGACTGCCGCCATGCTGCATCCATTACCTAAGTGAATTGTAATCATCTTCAATTGGTCGAGAGGACGTTTCATTAAAAGACTGGCGCGTTGAGAGACATAATAATGGCTGGAACCGTGGAATCCGTACCGACGGACACCATAGCGTTTATACAAAACGTAGGGTAAGCCATAGAGGAAAGCATAATCCGGTATTTTATGATGAAAGGCGGTATCGAACACCGCCACCATCGGAACTCCACTGAGCAGACGCTGACAGGCGACAATTCCCTTTATATTATGCGGATTGTGCAACGGCGCCAGGTCCACGCATTCATGCATCCCTTCCATCACCTCCGGGGTAATCAACGCCGACTCGGTGAACTTCTCTCCACCGTGGACTACACGATGACCTACGGCGTCGATCTCGCTCCGCTCCTTTAAAACCCCATGATTTTGAGAGAGAAGAATCGCCAGGATATACTTGATAGCCGCCTGGTGATCCACGATTTCACCGGCGATTTTTACCTTGTCGCCATCGATCCGAGTATGGTTTAAAATTGCGCCGTGCATCCCGATCCGATCGACTGAACCTTTCGCCAGCGCGGATGGATCTTGCTGTGTGTCGATAAGCTGATATTTAATCGATGAACTTCCGCAGTTTAAGATAAGTATTTTCATTTTTATCTCTTATTTTGTAATTGTCTTTTGATCAAAAGATTCTTCACTCCGTTCAGAATGACATTACACATAGGAATCATACGAACTACACTTTTACCTTGCTCCCGTCAGATCCATTGCAATCTACGAAGCTCCGACTGAGCGGTTTCCGATCCTCCCTGTATTTCAATTCTGCCATTTTTCAGCAGCATCCAACGATCAGCCCAGTCGAGCAAATGTCGGGTATCATGCCCGGCGACCAGAATCACGCATCCCCGTTCGGATTCCAGTTTCAGCATTCGTTTCAGATATTGGCAGCTCATTTCATCCAGCCCGGCGGTGGGTTCGTCAAGCAGGTAACCTAAGGGTTGGAGAGCCCAGACAGCAGCAAGCGCCACACGTCGTGCCTCACCGCCGCTCAATTCATACGGGCTTCGGTTAAAATAAATCTCAGGATCCAGACCCATCAGTTTCAACGCCTGAAGGGCATTTTGTCTGGATTCCTCTTTCGTCCGCCTCAGATTCAATGAGCCATACATTATTTCATCGAGAACTGTCTCGGAGAAAAACGACCGTTCCGGAAATTGAAAGGCGACACCGATCTGTCCTTTGAGCTTATCAGGCGATTTGTCACCCCAGCTAACTTCTCCCTTTGTAAGGGGAATCAATCCCGCCAGCGCTTCGATCAGGGTTGTCTTGCCCGAAGCGTTCTCGCCCAACAATACCGTAATTTCTCCACCGGGTAGTGTAAAATCAAGATCATGAAGAATTTCGCGCTGATTTCCGAAGAGTTCTTTGCGG
>CAZCRQ010000036.1:11148-13985 GCA_964501095.1 uncultured bacterium
ATTGGTCTTATTGGTCTTATTGGTCTCATTAGTCTTATTAGTCTTATCGATCTTATCAGTTTTTTCGACCAGTTCCCCTTCCTCCAGCACGACCAGCCGATGTTTAAACGGATATTCTTCCGGCTCGGTTGTCGCCCAGAGTATGGCTTTCTCCTGGGGGATCAATTCGAGAAGCGCCATCAATCTTTTCCGTTCAAAGGGATCGAGGAAGGTCAGTGGTTCATCGAGCAGCCATAAAGAAGGATTAAGGGCATAAGCGCAGGCGAAGACGACTCGCTGCATCTCACCGCCGGATAATCGCCCGGGAGGACGCATTCTTAATTGAGTCAGTCCGAACTGCTCAAGGGTGCGGTCTACTTGGTCACGAATTTTTTTTTGCGGAAGTCCCAGGTTCTCCAGTCCAAAGGCGATCTCCTCTTCCACCGTATTCGCGATGATCTGGTTCTCGGGTTGCTGCTGGACTAGCCCGAACCGGATAGGAAGGTTCATATTGCTCCACTCGATTTCTCCGGAAGTGGGACGGAGAAAACCGGCGATCAGGTGAAGGAGGGTGGATTTCCCGCTGCCGTTGCCGCCGGTGAGCACGATACGGTCACCAGACATGAGGGAAAAATTGAGGCCATGGAAAATTTCAGCCCCGCTGCCGAGATATCTGAAACGTGCCTCTTTCAGCCGCACCATCGATGTATTATCCTCACTATAGACTGTTTATATACGTTTGACAAAGAATTGTTCTCGCCAGTTATCACACTCCGTTTTCCCACAAATTACCTGAAACAATTTAAACTATCGATGTAGGATATTCCAGAATGACTTTGCATGCACAGAAAAATGAAAATGGTGCACGAACGGAGATTATACTTTCTTCTGTAGTAAGATAATAAACAATAACTTAGAATAAGAATTATAATAGATTATAGAGGCATAATTTTTGCGCTATAGGTAAAGTATCCAGTCTACCTAACTAGAACTGGAAAGGAGAAAAATGAGGGCAGGGGATTTTTCTCGCCCTGTTCAACAATCACAGCTTACAAAAGGAGGTTACAATGCGTAAGGTTTATTTTTTAATACTGATGATGGCGTTGGCGTTGTCCTCACAGGCGTTCGCACAGGATAGTCTCAATGTAATGATGTTAGGATTGTGTGACACGCCGGGGTTCGCTAATGATGTCGCGGTCTGGGGCAACTACGCTTACATCGCGGATGATACTGAGGGCCTTCGTGTTATGGATATCAGCGATCCGACACATCCACTGGAGAGCGGCTTTTTCGACACACCAGATTGCGCTGGCGGTGTTGCAGTTAATGGAAATTACGCTTACGTAGCGGATTGGTCTAGTGGTCTTCGCGTCTTTGGATGTCAGTGAGGCGGAATGATAGTGACCGTAACCGTGTTTTGCACTAGAATCAATCCGTTTTTTTGATAACATGCGGTAATTGAAACTGGTAGTTCCCCATCTCCGGGATCGTTGATTCCGTAATAAATCATCTCGAAATATCCGGAGGCATCTGTTACCATTCTCGAAGCAATAAATCCCAAGTTCGCTGCGGCGTAAAGTGTATCGTTTGCAACGGCATTGAGTTCCCGGTCGAGGAGAAAGCCAAAGATACGAGAGTTTGCCTCACCATCTCCTGACTGAATGATTTCCGGATCAGCGCAAAGTGATAGATGGAATTCTGCGTTTTCTTCAGGAGGTGTAATTTTGTTATTCTCTTCCTGATCGCAGGCAATCAGCATCAATACTACGGCTGATATAAGGCAGAACAACCCCTCTTTTCTCATGTTCATCGTCACTATCCTTGTCCCGGGGATCGCAGATAAAAATGATATTTCTGGTGGTGTGAAAAGTATGAGGTTCCCACAGAGATTATAATAACAAATTTTTCGAGAGAACACAAGCGGCACACCGATCGCTCCGGTTAGTTGCAGGAGCGCCCTCTCAATTCAGCGACCATACCTGTATTGTCTCCCTGGGGAGAATAGCTCCTTTGCTCTCTTGCTTCCATGGTTCTGCATGGTTAAAATTTGCGCCGGCTGAACCGTACCTGCCTGAGATATTTCAAGTTGACGGAAGGAAACAGGCAATATAAAGAGAGGCGGTGGATGCGGGAGAGGCAGGATAAAACCTCCTAGCCAAGTGAGAAACCTACATGCTAGCCCTTGATTCTAGAGGTTTCTCGCCTTATGTTTTATGGTGTAAGGCAAGCAGTAGATCTGGAGGCGTTGATCTCCATTTTTGATCTCTGGAGTTTTAGGAGTTTGGAGCAAGGTGAAATTGTTTGCTTGACATTATTAAGTGATTTGATTAAACTATATGACTGCCGGAAATGGCAGGCAGTTGAATAAAGAAAGCCTTCGGGCTTGATATAAAATGGGTCTTTGACAAGCGTACACGCAAAACGTGCGGTGCCCGGATGGTTCGCGAGAACCGTTCGAGTGCATTTCAAAAGTGTGCAAAAACAACAATGGAGAGTTTGATCCTGGCTCAGGACGAACGCTTGCGGCGGGCTTAACACATGCAAGTCGTGCGTGAAAGCTTTTTTCGAAAGGCGAGTAAAGCGGCGAACGGGTGAGTAGCACGTAGGCAATCTGCCTTAAGGTGTGGAATAACCCATTGAAAGATGGGCTAATACCGCATAATGTTCTATGATCGCATGATCGAAGAACCAAAGCCTGTGGTGTATAGCCACGGGCGCCTTGAGATGAGCCTGCGCCCCATTAGCTAGTTGGTAAGGTAATGGCTTACCAAGGCTACGATGGGTAGCTGGTCTGAGAGGATGATCAGCCACACTGGGACTGAGATACGGCCCAGACTCCTACGGGAGGCAGCAGTGAG
>CAZCRQ010000037.1:0-13966 GCA_964501095.1 uncultured bacterium
TCCAAACTACCTTTTAAATGAGATACCTTTTAAATGAGATACCTTTTAAATGAGGTAATAAATCATGGCAATCAAGAGGACGGAGAAGAAGAGTCTGAGTTCACATGGCAGCCGTGGACGTGTGGGTGGATTCGCCGCTGCTGGGACAGTAGAATCCGATCTTCGACCATATTATTTTGCGAAGCTGGCACCATGTATCGCAACCTGCCCCCAAGGAACAGAGGTTCGCGAAGCGATCAACATCATCAACCTGCGTGAGAAACACGGGATCAGCCTCGAAGATGCCTTCGACCGGGCTTGGGAGGTCTGGACATCGGTGAATCCCCTGCCGGCGGTGCTCGGTCGAGTATGTCCTCACCCTTGTGAAGCAGAGTGCAATCGCAAGAAAAAAGACGGCTCTGTATCCATCAATAAAATCGAACGATTCCTCGGAGATCACGGCATTGCAAGAAAACTGGCACTGAAACGATCCGAAGACTACCAAGAGCGTTTAGAAAAGATTGCTGTTATCGGTTCAGGTCCCGCCGGTTTGAATTGCGCCTATCATTTGGCGAAACGCGGTTACAAAGTCAAGATATTCGAAGCCTTCTCGAACCCGGGAGGAATGCTGCGTTATGGGATTCCCGCCTATCGTCTGCCGCGTGACATCTTATCCGCGGAGATTCAACGTATTCTTGACCTGGGCGTGGAGCTGCAAACCAACGTCACTGTTGGTAAAGACATTTCGTTCGATGAAGTTTCCGCTGAATACAACGCTATTTTTGTCGGGATCGGAGCGCATAAAGGAAAGTCTCTGGGCATTCCTGGCGAGGAGGCGGAGAATGTCATCACCGGTGCGACCTTTCTGAATATGTTGAATTCGGGTTATCCGCCGGAGGTCGGGAACCGCGTAGTCGTGGTAGGGGGAGGTGATTCGGCGATGGATGCTGCACGGGTCTGCCGTCGTTTGGGAGCCGATGTCACCGTGGTCTACCGTCGCACCCGCCACGAAATGCCCGCCATCGAAGAGGATATCGTCGGCGCGGAGGTCGAAGGGATCCACTTCAATTTCCTCTGCACCCCGGTTGAACTCTTCCTCGAAGGCGACAAAGCCGTGCGGATGAAATGCCAGAAAATGGAACTCGGCGAACCGGATTCTTCAGGACGACGTCGTCCGGTGCCGATTGACGAATTCTTCGAGTTGGATTTCTCCTTCTTGATTCCTTCCATCAGCCAGGAGCCGGATTTCGATGGTTTGGAGAAATTGAAAGCCGGTCCCAAGGATTGGATTAAAGCCGATGAATTCATGAAAACAACCAGCGGAGAAGATGACAAGGTCTTCGCCGGTGGAGATGTCCTGGATCTCGGCTTGGTCACGATTGCGATGTACCAGGGACGCCGGGCGGCGGAGACCATTCACGCCCGTTTCTGTGGTTTGCCGATTGTCAAGGATGAAAAACCACCGCTTATCAAGGAAGACAAGATTCTTCTCGATTATTTCGAGCTGAAACCACGTCAGGAATACGCCCTTCTTCCGGTGGAGGAGCGTCTCCAGGGCGATGGCAGCCGGGAAATCGCGCGCACTTTGACCGAGGAAGAAGCTCTGTCGGAAGCTGTGCGTTGTCTGAGTTGCGGGATGTGCAGCGAATGCGGTCAATGCTGGACATATTGCCAGGATCAGGCGATTATCAAACCGCTGCGTCCTGGTGAGAAGTATACATTTAAAATGGAGTTCTGTAAGGGTTGTAAGAAGTGTGCGGAGGTTTGCCCCTGCGGATATATTCAAATGAAGTAGATCAGAAATATCCATTGAGTTTATAAAAATCGCAGGAACCAAACAGTTACGAATAAAAAACAGACAATTTAAGGGAGATTTGACCATGCCGATTTTCGAACACGGCAATTTTAGAGTAGAAGTCGATGAGGATGGTTTCATCACGGATCCGGATCTCTGGAACGAAGAACTTGCCAGAGCACTCGCCACCACAGAAGGTGTCAATGACATGGGTGAAGAGCATTGGAAACTTGTCAATTATCTTCGAGAATACTATCTTCAATTCGGTATTGCACCAATGGTTCGCAAACTCTGTAAACAGACGGGAATTCCGCTCAAGCGGATCTATGAGTTGTTTCCCTCGGGACCGGCAAAAGGGGCTTGCAAGGTCGCCGGTTTGCCGAAACCGACAGGGTGTGTTTGATTCCCAGTCTGGCAATTGCCGGTTTGCATGGAGACAGCGGGAAAACACTTGTCTCCCTCGGTCTCATCGCCTCTTGGATGGCAAAAGGGAAAAGCGTTTCACCCTTTAAAAAGGGACCGGATTACATCGATGCCGCCTGGTTGTCTCTAGCGGCGAAATGTCCTTGCCATAATCTCGATACATTTTTAATGGGGTCTGATTGGATCCAGCAGAGCTGGCGGAGAGGTTCAGAACATCATGATTTCGCGGTTCTTGAGGGTAACCGTGGGCTCTTTGACGGTCTTGATGCCCAGGGCAGCCATTCCACGGCGAGTCTGTGCAAATTGCTCGCTTGTCCAGTTCTGCTCGTGATCGATGTCACCAAGATGACCCGCACCGCTGCCGCACTGGTCAAGGGTGTTCAAGCCATGGATGCGGAAGTGGATTTACTTGGGGTTGTCCTCAATCGTATCGGCGGGTCACGGCATGAACAGATGGTTCGGGAAGCGATCGAGACCTCGACAGGATTACCGGTGTTGGGAGCAATTCCGAAACTTGATGACCGCAACCTTATCCCCGGCAGGCATCTGGGACTTGTAACCACGGCTGAGCATCCCAAGGCTCAGCAAGCAATTGACACTGCGAAGGATATAATATCTGAATATCTTGACATACCGACAATCGAAACCCTCGCCCGCCAGCGATCGCAGCGCATTAGCGGATTCCGGGAGACCATCGATGATCAGGAATCAGCACCAAGTGGGAGGAGTGCGAGGGTTCGAGTCGGGGTCATACGAGATTCGGCGTTTCCTTTTTATTATCCGGAGAATCTGGAAGCCTTGGAGCGACGCGGTGCTGATCTGGTGTGGGTGAGCGTTCTACGTGATTTAGGGCTGCCGGATAATCTGGATGCCCTTTATATCGGCGGTGGTTTTCCGGAAACCCACGCGGAAAGATTAGCGCAAAACAGTGGATTTCTGAGATCGCTCAAAGAGGCTGCGGATGATGGTTTGCCGATCTATGCAGAATGCGGCGGACTGATGTTGTTGGCGCAGTCATTGGAATTCCAAGGTGTGCATTATCCACTCGCGGGGATTTTACCCTTCGATATTGTCTGGAGTGAAAAACCGGAAGGGCATGGATATATTTGCGGAGTGATCGACGCCCCGAATCCTTTTTATCCTGTCGGTCTGGAGATAAAGGGGCATGAGTTTCATTATTCACGGATCCTCCAGCCTTCCCGAGATTGGGAATCGTTTACTGCTGTCTCCTTGAGCCGCGGGAAAGGGATCGGCGGCGGACGTGATGGGTATGTTCAGGGTCAGGTATTCGCTGCTTATACTCATGTTCATGCCTCTAGCTTACCGCAATGGGCGGATGGGATGATCAAAGCAGCGCAAAAGTTCAAATAACGTAACACGTGCGTTCCGCCCGGGTATCACGTGTCATGGGCGAGACGCCCATGCTACATATATTGGTGTCTATTCGTGTCCATTAGTGGTTAGTGGTTCAGCAATATGCAACTTCTTGAGCAAATCCGAGAAAAAGAGCAAATCATTATCGACAGATGGCTTGATCTCACGTTGGACACTTATCCCGCCTATTCGACCGGTTTCATGAAAAATCAACGGAACCGTTTCGCCAACCCTGTCGGTAACACTATACGCAAAACTCTATCTGATATGGTGAAGATTCTCCTGGCGGACGAGCTGGAAGTAGAAAAACTGACGCCTTGTTTGGATGAAATTATTAAAATTCGTTCAGTGCAAGATTTTTCACCAGCGCAAGCGGTGGGATTTGTTTTTTTCTTGAAAAAAGTGATTCGTGAGGAATTTTATTCCGATATTATTTCCTTGGGCTTGTTCGATGAATTGCTGTTGATGGAATCAAGAATTGATAAACTTGGACTATGTGTTTTCGACTTATATTTAAAACACCGAGAACGAGTCTATGAAATTCGTGCCCACGATGCGATGCGTCGGGTGCAGATGTTGCTTGCGCGAATGAACCGAATGGATAGGAAGATATCGGAAGAAAATATATAAATGTATATTATAATACACTTGTTTGAAATTTGGAATAAATCATAATTATCAATATAAATGAACAGTTGCCTAGATTCCCACTTTCCAGGCTGTCCGAGAATGGAAAAACACGCTGGCGGTGTCATTCCCGCGAAAGCGGGAATCCAGGAAAAACAAATACTAACAAACTGTGACTGTTTTTGTATGAAAATTCGGGATTTTCCTAACATATTGAAATTACTGGATTCCCACTTTCGTGGGAATGACACCCGGGTAACTCCCGGGCATTCTCGGATAGCCTGCTTCGTGGGAATGAAGCCTGCTTAACAGGAATGACACCTCAGGTAATTCGATGGTATTTAATGAAAGGGAAAATGGCGCATGAACGCCTGGAACTCTCTTTTTGCGGTGTTGATTTTAATCGCTGTGGCGTTTTTAGGGGCGCATCAAGCGGGACTTCACACTCTCTTTGGAATCGTGATCCCTACTCTCGCCATCGCGATTTTTCTCCTTGGAGTGGTGTATCGTGTTCTGAGATGGGCACGGTCGCCAGTTCCCTTCAGGATCCCTACCACCTGCGGGCAGCAGAAATCTCTGCCCTGGATCAAGACGAATAACCTAGAAAGCCCGCACAATGCGCTTGGGGTCATCGGACGAATGGCGTTGGAGATACTGGTTTTTCGCTCCTTGTTCCGCAACACCAAGACGGACTTGAAAGCGGGTCCAAAACTAGTCTATGGCGCTACGAAATGGCTCTGGCTGGGAGCTTTGGCGTTTCATTACTCGTTTTTGGTCATCTTCCTCCGGCATTTTAAGTATTTCGCGGAACCGACTCCCCTGTTTGTCACTTGGCTGCAAAATCTGGACGGCTTTTTCCAGGTTGGTCTGCCGATTATTTACATCACCGATGCGGTGTTTATCGCCGCGGTGACTTTTCTCTTCCTGCGAAGAATCGTTGATCCCAAGCTGAGATACATCTCGTTGATGTCTGATTACTTTCCGCTCTTTCTCCTCTTAGCCATCGGTACGACCGGAATCTTGATGCGTTATTTCTTCAAGGTGGATATAGTGAGTGTCAAGGAACTGGCAACCGGTTTGCTGGGATTTAAACCAGTCGCTCCGGAGGGAATCGGGGTTCTCTTCTATATCCATTTCTTCCTTGTCTGCACGCTGATCGCTTATTTCCCCTTCAGCAAGTTGATGCACTTGGGAGGCATCTTTCTTAGCCCGACACGCAACCTGGCAAACAACAACCGCGCGATTCGTTATCTCAATCCCTGGAATTATCCGGTCAAGGTGCATACTTATGAAGAATACGAGGATGAATTCAGAGACTTGATGAAAGCGGTTAAGCTGCCTCTGGATAAGGAGACTTAGGATGTCGGACGCCAAATACAAACAAGAAGACTTACTAAAGATCGACTACACTCCACCGAAGAAAGACTGGATGGACGCTTCGGTCAATTTCAAGCGCGGAACCTATTGTTACAGCGCCGTGCCGGACACCCTGGAATATCTCGACCTGCCGAATGCAGGAAAATGGCAGCCGCATGATGAGACATGGCCCCTTCCGGAAAATTGGCAAGAGATTGTTTTTCAGGGGATGAGGGAACGATTACGGAAATATCGTTCATTTCAGATCTTTATGGATATCTGTGTCCGCTGCGGCGCTTGCGCGGATAAATGCCACTATTTCATCGGATCGGGCGATCCGAAGAATATGCCGGTACTGCGGGCGGAACTACTACGTTCGGTCTACCGCCATGAATTCACGCTGGCGGGAAAGTTGATGGCGAAGATGGCGGGCAGCCGGAAGTTAACCCCGCAGGTGCTCAAAGAGTGGATGTATTACTTTTTCCAATGCACCGAATGCCGTCGCTGTTCAGTCTTTTGCCCTTACGGCATCGACACCGCCGAGATCACCATGATGGCACGGGAACTTCTGAGTCTCCTCGGTCTGGGGATTGAATGGGTCTGCACCCCCCTAGCAAATTGCTTCCGTACCGGCAATCATCTCGGAATTCAACCCCATGGATTTGTTGACAGCATCGAATTTGCAGTCGAAGAGCTGGAAGACATTACCGGAATCCATGTCGAGCCGAGCTACAACCGAAAAGGTGCGGAAATCCTCTTTGTCGCTCCTTCGGCGGATTATTTCGCCACCCCGCATTATTTCACTCTGCTTGGCTATCTGGCGCTGTTTCACGAGATCGGGCTCGATTACACCTGGAGCACTTACGCTTCCGAGGGCGGCAACTTTGGGCTCTTTCATTCCCATGAAATGATCAAGCGGTTAAATGCGAAGATCTATGCCGAAGCCAAACGTCTCAAGGTGAAATGGATTCTCGGCGGCGAATGCGGGCACATGTGGCGTGTGATTCACCAGTATATGGATACGCTGAATGGTCCCGCCGATTTCCTGGAAGTGCCGGTCTCACCATTAACCGGGACAACTTTCGAGAATGCCAGATCGACCAAGATGGTGCATATTGCTGAGTTTACTTCGGATTTGATCAAGAACAATAAGCTGAAATTGGATCCCAGCCGTAACGATCACTGGCGGGCGACTTTCCACGATTCCTGCAATCCCGCCAGGGCGATGGGTTTAATCGAGGAGCCGCGCTACGTGATCCGCAACGTCTGTCACAATTTTTTCGAGATGCCGGAAAACACGATTAAAGAGCAGACATTTTGCTGCGGCAGCGGAGCCGGATTGGGCACTGATGAGAACATGGAGATGCGTTTGCGCGGCGGATTCCCAAGAGCGAATGCGGTGAAACATGTTCACGAAACCAAGGGCGTCAATCTCCTTCTTTGTATGTGCGCCATCGATAAAGCTACTCTTACGCCTCTCATGGAGTACTGGGTGCCCGGTGTTGAAGTTGGGGGAGTTCATGAGCTGGTTGGAAACGCTTTGATCATGAAAGGCGAGAAAGAACGGGATATCGACTTTCGAGGCACTCCACTAATGAGAAAAGGAGGTGATGAAAATGAATGACCTGTGGAAAATCCTCATCGGATTGATCCTCTTCCTGATTATCATTCTCTTCCCGGTTTGGTACAATTTCGCCAATGGCAAGGCGGCATACCAACCGGAGATCGAAATCGCCACGAAAAATGTCCCCGGGAAAAGCGAATGTGTGATGTCTAAAGAACATATCCGTCCACGTCATATAGAACTGTTGAATCAATGGCGTGATGGGGTGGTTCGCCGCGGCGAACGAATCCATGTAGCTCCGAATGGGCAGAGGTACAATCGCAGCCTGACCGCTACCTGCCTCGATTGCCATGAAAATAAGGAGCAATTCTGCGACCAGTGCCACAATTACCTTGGCGTCAATCCCTATTGCTGGGAGTGCCACATTGTACCGGAGGAGGTGAAGTGATGATTGTCAGTCGAAGAAAATTTATCGCTACTGCTGGAATCGCCACTCTCGGATTGGCTGCGCGACCGCCGTTGGAATTATTCGCAGAAGAATACTTACCGGAAGATTTTCCTCTTGTCGGCAAACGATGGGCATTGGTCATCAACCTGCCCAAATGCCACGAGCAGCATGATTGTACGAAATGTATCGATGCCTGCCATAGCGCTCATAATGTCCCGGATTACCATGGAACAAAGGATGAGGTCAAATGGATCTGGAAAGAATCATTCGAACATGCGTTTCTTGAACACGAGCATGAGTATGAACGGGAAGACCTGAAACACGCACCGGCATTGCTTCTTTGCAATCATTGTAATGAACCACCCTGTGTTTCTGTCTGCCCGACTCACGCCACTTGGAAGCGTAAAAAAGATGGAATCGTGATGATGGACTGGCACCGCTGCATCGGTTGCCGTTATTGCATCGCCGCCTGCCCTTACGGATCGCGTAGTTTCAACTACCGCAATCCGCGTCCCGGCATCGAGCAGATCAATGTCGATTACCCAACCCGGATGCGGGGCGTGGTCGAGAAATGTACCTTTTGCGAGGAACGTTTGGCTCGCGGTGAAATTCCAGCTTGCGTGGAGGCGTGTGAAGTGGGAGCATTGGTCTTCGGCGATCTCGAGGAACCCCATTCCGAGGTTAGACGACTGCTCAATGAGCATTTCACCATTCGACGTAAACCGGAGCTGGGTACACAACCTCAGGTCTATTATATAATCTAAAGGTGAAGGAGGAAAGGTGAAGGATAAAGGATGAAGGATATTGGAGACAATTATGATCGAAAAAGCGCTTCAAGGTAGTAAAAATTATTGGCTCTGGATTGCCGCCTTATTGGCGGTGATCATGATTGGCGGGTTCTTCTACCTTCGCCAATTCTTTGCGGGATTGACCATTACCGGCTTGAGCCGAGACGTCTCTTGGGGATTTTATATCGCTCAATTTACCTTTCTGGTCGGCGTGGCGGCGTCGGCGGTGATGGTCGTGCTGCCCTATTATCTCCATAACTTCAAAGCATTCGGCAAAATGACCATCCTTGGGGAGTTCCTGGCGATCGGCGCCGTGCTGATGTGCATGGGATTCATCTTTGTCGATATGGGGCAGCCGTTTCGCATCCCCAATGTCTTCCTCTACCCGTCGCCCAGCTCATTAATGTTCTGGGATACCGTCGTTTTATTCGGTTATCTGATTCTCAATGTGATTATCAGTCTGGTGACCTTTACTGCAGAACGAAAAGGCATCTATCCAGCGAAATGGATCAAACCGATCATTATCATCTCGATTCCGTGGGCGATCAGCATCCATACAGTGACCGCATTTCTCTATTCCGGACTTGCGGCGCGACCCTTCTGGATGACCGCGGTAATGGCGCCGCGCTTCCTTGCCACCGCTTTCTCCTCCGGTCCCGCACTCCTGATTTTAATCACCCTCTTCTTGCGGAAATACACATCGTTCGATGCTGGAAAGCCCGCCATCCGTCAGCTTGGACTTATCACTACCTATGCTATGGCGATCAATGTCTTTTTCCTCTTAATGGAGCTATTCACGGCTTTTTACAGCGGCATCCCCGAGCATCTCGATCACTTTAAATTTCTCTTTGTCGGACTTGACGGCAACACGGTGCTTGTTCCCTGGATGTGGATGTCGGTGATCTTCGCGGCGATTTCTCTGGTTCTTCTCTTCAATCCAAACACGCGAAACAAAGATAACTGGCTGGGATTCGCCAGCGTGCTGGTCTTCCTCTCGATCTGGCTGGATAAGGGTTTGGGGATGGTGGTGACTGGATTTGTCCCCTCGCCGCTGGGTATTGCTGTCAAATATATCCCGACTTTGCCGGAACTGCTGATCTCCCTGGCGGTTTATGCTGCCGGGACGCTGGTTATTACTGTGCTCTATAAGGTCGCTATTTCGGTAAGGGAGAGTATTGCTTGAAGACTCTCTTCTCACTACCAAGGCACGAAGACACCAAGGCACGAAAATCTGCCTTGGTGCCTTGGTGTCTTCGTGCCTTGGTAGTATGTTTTTATCTGTGTTTATTAAACATACGAGTGGGTTCCGATAAAAACCGGCATTCCCATTTTAGCCTCAAGTTTGATCTTGATTTCATCTAAGTCCATCGGACAGTAACCATGCTCGCAGGCGATTTTTACACAGGTGCCCAGGTGGATGGCATCGACTTCCTCTCCCAGGCTTTTCACCATGCCGACAATCATCGGGACACGCGGGACGATCAAGCCGGGGCAGTCGCCGCAGTCTGTCATGGCGACAATACGTATCTCATCCTGATGATTCGCGAATTCCCCATTTTTTTCCTTCACTCCTTTGAAGCATTTGGCGCAAGCGATGCAAGTGTGATCCTTGATCCGTTTACAATAGAAAATGGCTACATGTTTCATTAAATATCCCTCCTCCAAGTTGTGCTGAGGTTTGATTTAGCGGTATTTTAACCGCTTGGAATTCGTGAACTTGTTAGTAAGAGGTATCGATTTTCGCGAATATCTCTATTCTCAAGGCTTGGCTAACCAGATAAAATCAAGTGTTTCAAAATAAACAAGAGGAACCGAGTTGACAATCATTGAAACGAGAAAAATTGGAAATCAGATGAATGTTGTGATTGTAGGTGGAGCCGCTGCTGGACTGAAGACCGCCGCACGTTTGAAGAGATTATGCCCAGACGCTGAGGTTAACGTCTTCGAGAAAAAAGATGTTGCGGCTTATACGACTTGTGGATTAGCCTACTTCCTCTCCAGGGATATCAATGAAATAAATGATCCGCTCTCTACCGCATGGGGTGAAGTCAAAACCCCAGCATATTTCCACGTCTCAAAAGGAATTGATGTTTATATAAATTCAGAAGTTACAGAAATTGATGTTGAGAAACAGATTGTTCGCCTGTCCGCTGATTCCGCCTGTCCGAAGAAAGAATGGTCGTATGATTATTTGGTCTTGGCGACAGGAATCTCACCAATAGAGTTGAATGTATCAGGTTCAAACCACCCCTGGGTGTCGTTCTTTACGCATCCGAATGAGGCAAAAGCGTTGCGCAAGTCACTGGAAGCAAATGAAATCGGCAGAATTGCTATAATTGGAGCCGGGAATATCGGATTGGAATTGTGTGAAGCATTCAGTTCGTTCTGGTGTGTTGATGTCGAATTGATCGAAAAAGAATCTCAGGTTCTCCCTCAGATGCTGGATTCAGAGATGGTTCAGAGTGTTCATTCTCATCTGAAGGAGCAGGGAATCCACCTTCATTTGGGGACGAAAGTGACTGCTATTCGTGAACAATCTTCCCAATTGATTGTGTCGCTTGATGATGGCGATGAAATTTCCGTGGATCGCGTGGTTTTGGCTCTAGGTGTGCGACCGAATGTTTCTCTGCTCCAACGTAATCGAAATATAGGGGTGAAATTAGGTAAAAATGGCGGGATTCTGATCGATTCACACGGTAGGACATCGAATCCTCTGATTTTCGCTACGGGCGACTGCGCAGAATTACCGGATGTCAAGGGGACAAGACTGTTACCCTCGGATTCGATCGCCAATCGGATCGGGAGAGTGGTCGCCCATAACATTGCCGGCATCGAGGATGCAATTCCATCTCTCGTTAGCAGTGCGGTAGTGAAGGTATTTGATCTGAATGTTGGAACTTGCGGACGAACTGTTGGTTTGTTGCGACAACAAGGCGTAGATATTGAAGAATATTGGGGGGCATTCCCGGATCGCGCTCATTATTACCCGGAGAGCAGGGAAGTCCGGATGAAAATGATCCGCGAAACCGACGGGAAACTTTTAGGAATTCAAGTGGTGAGTGAAGGGGCGGTGGTACGCTGGATCAACAGCTTTGCTCAGATTCTCGATCTTGTCGACGGCGATCCGGCTGCTTTGAACCGCCTTGAACATGCTTATTCCCCCCCGTTCGCCACTGTTTTAGATCCTTTTCATGCCTTCAGCAGCATGATCGAGCAGGGAACGGATATTCAGCTTTCCCCGTCAGTCCTGCATGATGGCGGTGAGGCATCCTGGACACTGGTCAACCTCCTGAATCCTGAGGAGAGGAATCGGGTGAATTTGAGTTCTTTTCGCGGTAAAATAATTAACATGGATTTGGAGGAACTACGTCAAGGTTATCACCTCCTTCCCAAGAAAAATGTGGTGACTCTCTGTGCTCGAGGTCTGCGGAGTTATGAAGCTGCCTTGTTCTTGAGAAGCAAAGGGATAGAAGCGCGTTATATTGCGGGAGGGATTGCGTTTCTTTGCTGAAGGCCCAAAGCTAAAAGTTATTATCAATGGTTTTAACAGTCTTCGGAATCAATCATCGCACTTCCACTCTTGCCGAGCGGGAGCCTTTTCAACTAACCCGTCAACAAATCGGGGAGGCGGTTTTACAGTATAAACGGCTTTCCCGAGTCGATGAGGTCGTGATCGTGGTGACCTGCAACCGGATAGAGTTCTATCGCGCTGATCGGATCAAGGGCAGGCATGGACTGGAAGTGGTTGAATTTTATCATCAACTTGGGATTCCCGACCCTGAACGGATCTTGCCACTCGCCTACCGTCATGTGGGAGCCGGGGCAGCCCGTCATCTCTTTCGCGTGATCTCGGGGATGGATTCCCTTATCCTCGGTGAAGACCAGGTTCGCAATCAGGTGAAACAGGCATACAGCTCAGCATGTGCGTTTGGCGGTCCGGGGAAGGTGCTGCATAAATTATTTCACCATGCTTTTCGTATTTCCAAGCAAGTACGCAGCGAAACCGAATTGGGTGAAGGTGCGCGCAGCATCCCCGGCGCTGCGGTCGATCTACTTCTTTCACTTCAACCGTCGCCGCAAAATGTCCTGGTGATCGGCGCCAATGAGACTACGGAAGTGATCGTTTCCAGTCTTCTACGACGGGGCATCCAAGCGATGGTAGTCAACCGGACAGATTACGCTGCAGGGAAAATGGCAGCAGCGTACAAGGCAAAAGCCGAGAAATGGCAGCGGCTTCCGGATTTAGTAGCCGATACGGGGATGATTTTCAGCGCTACCGGCTCCCCAACAACTGTCGTATCGAAGGAAATGCTGCAAAAAAAAACGGATCGTGAGGTAATCATCGCCGATCTGGCAGTACCTCGTGACATAGATCCTGAAGCGGGGGAACTGCCTGGTGTGACACTATTTGATCTTGAAGATCTGAAATATCATTTTGCGACAATCTCCGAGCGACGGTGCACCTGGCTGCCTCAAGCGCAAGAACTTATTGAAAAACAAGTAGATGAATTTCTCGGATGGCTTCACTCGCAATCTTTCGCCGGAGGGATTGAAGCAGTGAAAGATGATCTTCATTCTGCCGCACGTGAAGAGCTGGAGCGTTTCCTGCCCGGTTTCCGCCAGAGCGAACGTAAGGGTTTGGAAGCGTTTTCCCACGCCTTGATAAAGCGTTTCCTGAAAATCGCCCGCCAGCACTTCGATCCTGACGGAATCATAGAAACTGCAGGTTTGTTGAAAGTGGATCCGTCGTTGATCGAAGAACCATTGCCGATTGATAAATCACCCTACAATCTTGGCAATTTTGATTCCAACATCCCATTGAAAGAAAAACAGTGAAGAATAAACCTCTAGATCCAGATCAAGCACGGGAAATTGGTATCCGACAAAAAGTGGTGAGGATTTGTGCGCTCTTTGAGGTGGAGAAGGGAAAGTTGCATTGGCAGGGAGAAAAAGAGCCGCTGGCGAATCTAGTCGAGACCATTCTCTCGCATAACACCAATGACCGTAACCGCGATCTGGCTTATGATTCATTGATCAATCGTTATCCGACCTGGCAGGATGTTCATCAAGCTTCCCGTGAGGAACTGGCGGAAGTCATCCGGTCAGCAGGATTGAATCAGCAGAAAGCTGAACGCATCCATAACCTGCTCGAATTTCTCCAGTCGACCCAGGGTGATTTCACGGCTGATTTTCTGAAAACTCTGACTTTCGACGAAGCGGTGGAAGCATTGGGACATCTGAAAGGTATCGGTTTGAAAACCCTCGCGGTGGTAATGTGTTTTTCGCTGGGACGGGATATTTTCCCCGTAGACACGCACGTTCATCGTCTCTGTCGAAGGCTGGGATTTGTTCCGGACTCCTTCGACGCGGTGAAAACATTTCAAGCGATGCGTACCAAAGTTCCTGACGGGAAAAGCTATCAATTCCACCTGCATTTAATCCAACACGGTCGTGAAATCTGTCACGCTCGGAAGCCAGAATGTGAAAAGTGCATTGTTCAGAAGGACTGTTTATACTACTTTCAGCTCTTAAGACATTAGGCTTCAGGCTTCAGGCTACAGGCTACAGGTAGTCAGAGAATAGAAATAATCCTATTTGGGGTGCCCTGGACT
>CAZCRQ010000038.1:0-7300 GCA_964501095.1 uncultured bacterium
ATTATGTTCAGTGTATTTTTGTTTAGTATTTTGGTCCGACATTGATTATGGGAGAGCACTTGATTTGTCTCAAGATTTGCCATATATTATGGAATATTGAATAATACGGACTCAACCGATTGAATCGTATCCAGCATTGCTTGCCAGTTGGTCCCTCAGCTGTTTTTCGAGGGAAAGATGCGATCGAAGTACAAATATAAAATTGTCCTGATTTTCATTAGCGCGATTCTCCTGTTATTACCTTTCTCTTCCGTGTTGTCTCTTACCTGGGTCGGGGGCTATGAGAGCGGCACCTGGATTTCCGACTTTAGTCCCTATATTGCTCAGACTGACGTGATTGTAGCCGCAGACCAGACCTTGACCATCAATTCAGATGTTGAAGTCCAATTTCAGAATGATAGCAAGCTGACAATCTTCGGTCGTCTCAGGGTGTTGGGATCTTACGGACATCCGGTTGTTTTCCGTAATTTCGAGGAGGGCATACTCTGGGAAGGTATTCAGATTATATCATCGAATATCTTTACGCAAAATGAGATCCGGTATGCAAAATTGCGTGATTGCCGTACCGGCATACAATCCATTCATTCTTTCCTTGTACTCATGGATAGTCAAATAGACCTCAGCGTTCCACAAGCAGTGAACAACATCTGGTCGCTCCGTTTTGAAGATCGATCAACTTTAATCATGGATAATTTAGCTACAACGGTTACAACAATTATTTCAAATGCTCGGGTTCTTTCTGGATTCAACTCCACGATTGAAATAACAGACTCGGAGTTCACTTTAAATGTGGAAAAAACGGTTGGGGGCAATGAAGATGGTGCGATTCTTGATCTCTCCTCGTGTGATGGGATCATTGAATTTTGTCATCTCCGCGGTACGGCAAAGAACACCGATCTGATGGGGATTATTGTCAATAATGGTTCAAACCTGCGTCTCACCCATAATTCTGTGCGTCTCGAATCAGAAGCCAACACTATTTCCGATGCAATTAAAATTACTCATTCTCCTTCTTTTTTAATTGATCACTTCTCCATCGATTTCAAGCCACTCGACATTACAACGTTGATGTATGGCATAGAAGCCGTGAGCAACACCGACATCGAATTGGTAAACTGCATAATCAACAACAGTGTCAAAGGGAAGCAGGTCAACTGTCTGGCGGCAGTGGTGGGAAATAACGATTCTCGTATTTACATCACACATTGTGACATGTATAATACAGAAATTCCCCAAAATGCCTTTATTGAAGTGGACGAAGGTTCAATCATCTGGGATGATCCTCTGTGGGTGGTTGACAATCTATATCAGGAATATCATCTTCAACCAAATTCACCCTGTATCGACGCCGGTATACCAATCAACGGTTCACATGATCCTGATTTAACTCCACCCGACATCGGTATGTATTATTATCCACAATCTGCAGTCGATGAACCATATTCTCCACGCCTCCCACCCGCTGAGTTTCGTATGAATCCGGCATATCCCAATCCTTTCAATTCCTCCGCACAGTTTGAGGTGTTGCTGCCAGCGCGCTCCCAGTTGAAAATTGAAGTCTATAATCTTTTGGGTAGACGTGTGGCGGTTCTGGCATCTGATGTCTATCCGCCAGGAGTATCCGAGTTTTCTTGGAATGGTCTCGATCTCGCTGGTCAACCTCAATCTTCCGGGATTTATTTAATCCAAGCCGAGAGCGAAGAACATTCCTCAGCACAGCGGATTTATCTGATCCATTGAGAGAAGTATTACTGCCTTCCTCAATAATCAATTTCGATCTTTTCTCCTGAATGACCGAAGGGAATCCCTGATAATCCGATTTACCCATCGAAAAACCACGCCCAACTTGACTTGGACCAGGAAAATCCAGTCTGTAGTTGCTTCACTAAGAAATGTATCTATTATCTCGGCGCACTCCTGAGCACGAAGATAACCGTAGACTTTATGATGGTTTTTAACTCCTCGGAATTCATAGTTGTTTGAGACTATTATATCAATCGCCCGCACCTGAAAGATATTTTCTTGGTAATCATCGCTTAAATTATAATTGATCGCAATTTTATCTTCAATGATCGAATCGGCAATAGTCTTGTAATTGATTGAAAAGTCTTCATTCAAGATAACTTTGTCCAGCACTTTTTCGAGATATTGCAAGACCTTTTGTCGTACTTTTTTCGATTTGGGCACCTCAGTCTTTATGGCGGGAACATAAGGTTCATCCAGAAAAAGGGGATGGTTTTTATCAGTTATTAGCGGATTCAGGGGTTCAGGGTGAAGAAGATCAGCCCAATAGACCAGTTCAAAGCGATAGCTAGGCGAGGGATAGCGAAACAATTTTAGACCCTCATCAATCGCGGCTTTCCATTCCTGCTCGAGAAGACGATGCGGAGGTTTGTTGCCCAGCCCATGAATCGCGATGATAACCCGTTTGGGTTGTCGTCTGGCTGATGTTTTAAATGATCGACGCAGCGATTGTTGTCGTAATTGTCTTAATGAGTGCTTTATTCATTCATCCCGCCCGGGATAATCGGTAAAAATCCCATCGACTCCGATCTGCCGCATTCGAGCCAGAGCCTCTTGGTGATTCACAGTATAGATGAACATCTTCATCCGGCGTCGATGGGCATCCCGCACAAAATCCGAATTGATAAATTCGATACTGGCATGGACAGAATAAGCATTAAGTTCTTCGGCGAATTTTGCATAGTGCAAAGGAATAGCCATAGTGAGGGCGCCGATCCGAATGGTCGGCTGCAACTGATGAAATTTGTACAATTCCGGATGATTGTAAGAAGAGACGAGAAATTGATCGGGATAACGCCCATAATCCCGGATATATTCTTCGATCAAGCGAGATGCAGCTTGTGCGGCGCCGGGACCTTTAAGCTCCACGTTTATTCCTGCCTTCTCACCAACCACCTCAAACACTTCGCGTAAAAATGGAATCTGTTGCCCTTTTCCCGCATCCAGGGAACGAAGATAGGCAAGGGATTTCTCCATCACATAGCCAGAGCCATTGGTCGTGCGTTCCAAACGATCATCATGGATCACGACCAATTCCTCTTCCACGACAAATACATCCACTTCAATCCAATCAGTTCCCAATTGGATGGCTTTTTCAACCGCCAGGAGTGTGTTTTCCGGCTCATATCCCATCGCACCGCGATGTGCGAAACATATCAGTTTATTCATTCTCGGAGTCCTGTAGAAGTTATCAATCCGACGGGATAATATAAATCGAATCCTTGTTAATCGCTCATCAGCGACCTTTTTATAATGAAGGCATAAAGAAACAAAACCACCAGGCAGGAATTGCCTAAAAGCGATAAATCCGGCGATTCCGCTCATACCGCTCAATGATGATTGTTCCTTAAAAATCAATGAAATAATTCTCGGTGCCAGCAAAGAAAAACTTGCCAATCCAATATGCAATCCTCTTTTCAGGCTGGCATGGAATTTGTTAATAACTTCAGGGAAAGTAAATACCTGACGGCTGGAAGACTATGGCAGAACGAACAACAATCATATCCACTCCCTCATCAGACCTAATCACGCCGAAGATCTCGATTGTCATTCCTTGCTACAATCACGGCGATTATCTCGCAGAAGCAGTTGAAAGCGTGCTCAAACAAGAGGTGCGCGAGATCGAAGTCATCATCGTCAACGATGGCAGCACCGATCACTCGAAGAACACGGCGCTCGGACTTCTCAACATGCATTCAAACCAGGCGCTTCGTCTGGTGGATCAACCAAATTCCGGTGAACCAGCGATATCGCGGAACAACGGGATCAAGCTGGCACGTGGGAAGTATATTTTACCATTGGATGCCGATGATTGCCTGACAGAAAACTCACTTTCACGTTATTTACAAACGGTCGAATCTTTCCCGAACGATTTGATTGTAGTATACGGTTGGATGCAGCGTTTTGGAGCAGTAAACACCTGCTGGCGCACTCGAAAGTTTCATCCGAACGAAGTCCTAAGAAGAGGACGTCTACCAAATAGTTCCCTGTACGACCGTCGCCTTTGGGAGAATCATAGCGGTTATCAATTGAATATCCCCGGGTATGAGGATTGGGAATTCTGGATCAGTTGTGCAGAACAGGGCGCAAAGTTCATTCACTTACCAGAGGTAATGTATAACTATCGGGCGACCGAGCAGGATTCGATGCAGAAATCCGCCAGACGAAAACATGAGTGGCTAATGGCGCAGATTTTCAGGATGCACCTGGATCTTTATGAAGAGGAAGAACTCGCCTGGGCGGAGGATTTTCTGAAACGTTTCCCAAAGCCGCCGGATGCGCGCCCGTTACATAACCAGAATGATAATTTCCCCCTCGCGACCGCTCTTCTGGTCGCCGCATATCCGGAACTCTATGAAGAGTCCGAAATCAAATGGGCAGCACAGTATCTCCAAAAAAATCCCCCAATTTTAAAGAAAGGAATCCGGCTCACTTCTGGAAATGGCGGAAAGCTGTCACAAACTAATGTCAGTGATGAACAAAAGGCGCTGAAAGCTTTCCAAACCGCACTTGAACTCTTCAATCAAAACAAGTTTCCAGCAGCTATAGAACAGATCACCCATTACCGGACTCTGATCGATTATAACAAATTCCCCCAAACAGATCGTCGAGAACTGAAGAAACCATCTATCTCCATTATCATCGTCGCCTATCGTACTAAACAACTTCTATTGGAATGTTTCGACTCGTTGATGAATCAGACAGACGATGATTTTGAGATCATCCTGGTCGATAATGGCGGCAATGAGGAGGTTCACGACCGACTTGAAGCTTATCGGCTGCTGCATGTTAAATGCCCGATGAACCTGATTCCTTCAGAGGGGAGGAATATCGGGGCATTTTTCGCCCGTGGAGGGATCCTGGCGTTTCTCGACGACGATGCCACAGTGAACAATGATTATATCGCTTCTGTCAAACAAGCTTTCGAAACATACGACATTCTTGCCTTTCGTGGAAAAGTGATCCCGAAAACGCAACATGACCACAATCGATACGCTCCACATTATGATTACGGCGATACTCCGATCCCGGCAACACTAAATACTGAAGGAAACTCGGCTGTTTTAAGGCAGATCTATCTGGATATCGGGGGGCAGGATCCTTTATTGTTCGGCGCGGAGGGTATTGATATATCATACAGAATATTCCAAAAATATGGTGATAATCGCATTATCTATTGGCATAAAACGATCATTCATCACGACTATGCAGACAATGATGATAAGCTAACTAGAAAGCTTGAAAGACACAAACGAGTCGAACATTACCTGGTCTATAAGTATAATGATATTTACAAATGGCATTATGATTATGAACGTTATAGAACATCAGATGCGGCAAAACGTTGGGGAGAATCCCTGATTCCTAAGGTATTCAGTAATAAAACAGAAAAAATAAACAATTTTCAATCGGTAACCGATGATCGACAGATGATTCTGGAAAAGGCACTCTCTGAAAAGGGTTGGCTAGAAAAATTACCACTTTATGAGAAAGTCTTTGAAGAAGTCCAGGAATTACAAAAAGTTAAATCACCTACTGCCTCAATTGTTGTTATCTCTTGGCGTCGGCATCCGGATACCCTAATCAATTTCCGGATGCTGGAATCGCAACGCAACGAGGGTTTTGAATTGATATTTGTAGATAATGGAGGAAAACCTGGTGAGTTTGATGAACTAAAACAATTCATCAATAAATATATTCGTCTTAAAACCAACACAGGAGCTTATCTTGCCCGTAATATCGGGGCAGCCTTTGCCAAAGCTCCTCTTCTGATCTTTCTCGAGGATGATGGTATTCCCTGGGAGAACTTCGTTCACAGTCACCTTGAAGCAAACCGAGAATTCGACACAATTGCGGTGAGAGGTGTTTATGTACCTAAAACCCATAATCCCTTGAATCAGATTGCCAAGCATTACTATTTGGGAGAAAAATGTTTCCCTATATTCGCCGATGTCGAGGGAAATGTATCTTATCAAGCAGAGGTTTTTTTCCAAGTCGGAGGCTGGGATGATGAGATTATCTTCGGCGGGGGCGGAGTTGATCTCGCCAGAAGATTATTCGAGGTCGTACCTGATAGACGTAAACAGATTTATTCTCCCTTCCCCAAAATATACCATGATTATGCCCAAAATGAAGAACACCTTCGCCATAAACGTGAGAAACAGGAAAAATCATGGCAGAGATTGCGTGAAAAACATCCCGATTATGATGAATTTTTAAAGAGCTGGGAACAATATCGCGGACGGGAAGATTCATTAATTCGCCGAGTTTCGATTGGCGATTTGTCTCTCAAGATTCCGGCAGAATACACGGCGCCTTCAATCAGTATACTGATTCCTACATACAATCGTGCCGATTATTTGAAAGAAGCTATTCAAAGCGCCCTAAATCAGAGCATATCACCGCTTGAAGTAGTTGTGGTCGATGACGGCTCGACCGATTCCACATTCGATGTAATTAAATCATTCAGTGATAGTCGTCTCCGTTATATAAAAAAAGAACACTCTAGCGCGCCTCAGACCCGCAACCGTGCGATTCAAGAGGCGAAGGGGGACTTTATCCTCTGGTTGGATTCCGATGATGTACTACTATCAGCCACCGTCGAGAAATATCTCTCTATCCTGCACGATTTCCCTGAAGTCGATGTCCTCTATGGCGATCTCATCATCACCGATGAACGTTTGCAGGAGAAACGGTACTTAAAACGATTCGACTGGCATCAAAAAAACCGGGAATTACTCGCCCGGATGCTGCATGAGAATGTGATTCCGAATCCCGGGAGCCTGATCCGCAAGTCGTGTTTTGACCGAATTGGTTTGTATAACGAGAAATTCCCGCGAGCGCATGATTATGAATGGTGGGTCAGGCTTGTTCCTCAGGCGCAGTTCAAGCATTGCGGCAGCGTGGTGCTGAAATGGCGCTGGCATGAGAATAACATGTCCACGGGAACTGTCAAGCCCGACCTCAGCTATGATGCTAAAATTGTTGGCTCCATGCTGCAGCGCTATACTTTGCAAGAGCTGTATCCTCAGATCGATTGGCGAAATCTGCCGTTGAATCAGGCGACCGCCTCGGCATTATTGCAGACAGTTCATCGCTTCATTCATCTCAATGACTTAAATCAGGCGTTGTTTTATTTGAATCGATGCCTTGAAATCCTGCCTACAGATGAGATTCGTAAATTGAAAGAATTGCTGGAGAATTTAGTGTGCTGTCAGCCGTCCCAGGTAGAGTGCTGTCAGCCGTCCTCGGCTGACAGAAAACCGTCCCCACTTCA
>CAZCRQ010000038.1:7400-13923 GCA_964501095.1 uncultured bacterium
CCCAGGTAGAGTGCTGTCAGCCGTCCTCGGCTGACAGAAAACCGTCCCCACTTCATGCTAGCGTCAGCCGAGGACGGCTGACGCCACTAGAGCTTCACGCTAGCGTCAGCCGAGGACGGCTGACGCCACTAGAGCTTCACGCTAGCGTCAGCCGAGGACGGCTGACGCCACTTCACACTCCACTTCACACTCCATTCCACAATCATTTCTCGCGGGTTTTAATCGCTTGCGACTATTGGCATCCGAGCCTGGGCGGGACGGAATTGATGGTGCGGGCAATGGCTGAGGGTTTTCAAAATGTCGGTTGGCAGGTGGAGGTGGCGACTCGCACCCTCCCGCAGAGGACAGAATACGAAGTCAATGGGGTACGCATCCGTGATATTCCAGTTCAAGGGATGCAATCTCTTCCCGGAGAAGCGAAATCGGCACTACTTCATGATCTCGAGTCAGGTTATTACCAGGCAGTGTTTGCCGTGGCGGCTCCAACCTGCTGGGTTCCATGGTTTTTCCAAGATTTGAAGAATTCCGAGGTGCGCCTCTATCATGTCACCTGCATCAACGCCCAGGGGTATGCGAATTGGCGGATGAATCCCGGATTTCGTGAACCGTTAAGCAAGCTGTTCCGAAACGCCACCGGCGGAATAATCACCTTGACCGGCAAGTCGTATGACACCCAGTTTTGCCGTGAAGAAAATATCCCATTTTTGCCTATTCCAAATGGGATCGATCGGGTGAAACCGGAAGGTTCTATCCGTCTGAGGCTCGGAATCGCAGCCGACGATTATCTTCTCCTGCATGTCGGGAACTTTTTCCCAGTAAAAAACCAGGTCGGTTTGATGTTTACCCTGGCGGGAATGGAAGGGAATTGGCATCTTGTATTCATCGGGCATGAAATGGTCGGACAAGAGCAGTATTTCCGTCAAGTTCAAGCCACGTCGAAAATGGATCGACGGTTTCATGTCATTCGTGGAATGAGTCGGGAGCATGTCGCCGGTGCGATGAAGGAAGCGGATTTATTGCTGCTTTCCAGCGAAGGCGAGGGCGCTCCGCTGGTATTGTTGGAAGCGATGAGCCATCAACTACCCTGGCTGGCGCGTCCCACCTGCGGCGCGGCGCTTGAATACGACGGCGGAATAATCGCTCCCTTACAGCGCTGGCAGAGTCTGATCATCCTCCTCTTGCAAAGACCCGATCTCCGCAAACGGCTCGGAGAGGCGGGACTTGAGCACTATGAAAAGGACTACCAGCTTGAAAAGATGGTTCAACGTTACCAGAACCTTTTACTCAATACATCTGTTTTTCCTCAGCCAGTAAGAAATGCTGCGAGAATAAAAAGAGCTTCGACAATCCGTAAGGAGATTATCAAAGCGGAATTTTTACGTTATAGCGCCCCTTCCCTTTCAATCATCCTCCTTGACGATGAGAGAGGAATCACGCTGCAAAAAACGCTTCAAAGTCTCCACAATTCCATCGGGCAGCTTCGAGGAGTGGAGATTCTCCTGTTTACCTCGCAGAATGTGGAACGGCTGCGGCGATGGATAACCGACATTGCGCCCGGGCTTCAGGTTCATCTTCAGCCATACCATTCGGAAAATAAACTGGAAATGGTGAATATCGGATTCCGTCTTGTCTCAGGGCGGTATGTGTTGATTCTACCGGCAGGTTCTACGGTTTTTCTCGAGGGTTTGACAATTCTTATGGGGGTAATCGGCAAAGAGTCGCCGGCGGAATTTATTTTCAGCGCTCTGGATCATATTATTCCAAACTTAATCCGAAATGAAAAATCATCTTCACCTGCCATTTTACGTTTTCCGGGAAAGTTCCTCCTCCCCGCTATTGCAAGTCTGGAAAATCTCCCGCTCTTCGGTTTTGCCGTGGAGCGGGACTTCTTTGACCGATGCAAAGACCTGGCGCCTGAATTTGGGCCTCTTGCCTGGCAGCATTTCTGGGTCAATCATGCCGCCGATTTCTCTTTCCTCAATATCGAGCAAGTCTTTTCCGAAATACCGCCATCTCAACCTCCGGCGGAAGTTCTTGAGCCATTGGGAACATGGTTGTTAAGAAGTCTGGCATCACGACATGGGATCGATTGCGCCCGGTTCAAACCTGATCCTCGTTTGCCGGAAACGTTCAAAGAGAAAAGTGAAGTAGTCCTAGCGCGCTCTTTCGCACGCAAGGGCAATCTGGCTGAGGCTGAGGCTTTGCTGCAAAAATCCCTGGGAATCGATCCTTCCGCCGCCGTGCTCACTTTACTCGGGCAATTATATTTAAAACGCGACTTGAATCGCGCCCTTGAATACCTCGACACGGCGCTTGATCTCGATCCGCTCTATATGCCATTATTCTTCTTACTGCGTTCGCTCGAACAACAACTCCCTCCCGAATGGCTAGAGAGACGAGAGAAGACGGCTATCGAAGCCATGCAAAACGCTTCATCGTTTGAGATGCTTCATCATGCAATGTTGAAATTGACGCAGTTCTACAATGCCCCTCGCGCCATCAATTGGTTAATCCAGAAACTGACAAGTGAAGTTAAACCTGTTCCTCCTGCTGTTTATCCCGATCAGCCAGAAGTCTCGATAATTGTCCCGATGTACAATGGGAAACGAGACTATATCCTTCAAACCTTGAAAAGCGTGCAATGGCAAACCTTTGCCAATTGGGAATGCATTATAGTCGATGATGGCGTCAGCGATGGAACTCGTGGACTTGTTGAACAGTGGCTGGCTCAAATCGATGATCCGCGTTATCGAATCATTCACCAGGAGCATCGTGGGGCATCCAGAGCGAGAAACACCGGAGTTAATGAGGCAAAGGGAGAGTTTATCTCCTGCATAGATTGTGATGACTTTTTCCACCAGGAATTTCTGGAAAAGCTGCTTCAAGCTTTCATCGATGACGAGGATGTCGGCTGGGTTTATCCCCTGACCGTTCAATTCGGCAAGTTCAATCGCATTTGGGGAACAGACTCATTTAATCCGATCAGTTTCCTGCAGATGAACCGCTGTCCCTCCTCCTCTCTGGTGCGTCGACAAATGCATGAAGATCTCGGCGGTTATGATGAGTCGATGTTGTCTGGTTACGAAGATTGGGATTATTGGATCAAGGCGATCAAATACGGCTGGCGTGGAAAACAGGAAGCGGAAATTCTCTTCTTCTATCGAAAATTGCCGTCCTCCTTGAATGAGAACATCGACAGAGAGAAAGAGATCAGCATCAAGTCAGGCATGATGCAACGCCACCCGGAATGTTACCTTCCAATCACAGACAGGGATTTACAACGTCTTGCCGGTCCGCGCGCCTTTCCCTCTGACCTGATTCGCAAGGATTTTTTGAAAACCTGGAAACGCCGGAACGACGCCTTACGTCTGCGTATTCGAAGCGAGAGACAAATGGAAGTGGAAGCGTAGCCCTCTTTTCTGAATCTTCATTCCCTCCTTGCTCTATCTCGATTAAATTTCGTACACTGAGATGGAGCCACCCAACTGGCAGATTGATTTTATATTACTAATCTATGTCAGATGATTTACTATGTCAGATGATTTACTATGTCAGATGATTTAATGGCATTGTTTCCACCGTAGCACGGGCGTCCCGCCCGTGACATGGACGAGACGTCCATGCTACATGCACCCAATGAGGTTGAACTCTAAATTAGGTAACTAAAATTGTCACGGAGCCAGCATGAATACCAGAGTGTCCATACTCATTGCGGATGATGATCCCACGATACGAAATCTTCTCCGTGTTCATTTTACGAAGGAGGGTTACTCGATCCTTGAAGCATCGCAGGGCAGGCAGGCATTGGAGTTGGCGGAAAGGGGAAATCCGGCGCTGATCTTCCTTGATGTAGACATGCCGGAAATGAGCGGATTGGAGGTGCTGGAAGAACTGAAGAACCGTGAGGTCGATACCCCGATAATCATTTTCACTGGTTTCAGCACGATGCAGACTGCCATTCGTGCGATAAATATCGGCGCTTATGACTATCTTATAAAACCCCTGGATTTGAACCGAATCAGTAATTTAACCCGTCGCTGTTTGTCCGAACGACAATTGCGGTCGGAACTTACTGTCCTCAAAGAAACGCTTCACAGCGCTCTAACACCTTATGAATTGATAGGCAAGAGCGAATCCATGTTGGAAGTATATAAAGCAATCGGAGCGATATCGCGCACGCCGAAAACGACCAACGTTCTGATCCTCGGGGAGAGCGGAACCGGCAAGGAACTGGTGGCACGTCAGATTCATCTTTGGAGTAAGGGCGCAGACCAGACATTTATCCCAATGAACGTGACCGCCCTTACCGATACATTGTTGGAGAGCGAATTATTCGGTTATGTCAAGGGCGCATTCACCGGCGCTCTGCACACTACACCCGGGAAATTCGAACTCACCGGTGAAGGTACATTGTTTCTTGATGAAATCGGTGATCTCTCGATGACATTGCAATCGAAACTGCTTCGGGTGTTGCAGGAACGTGAATTTTTCCCGGTCGGAGGAAAAGAGAAGATCAAGTTTCGCGGACGAGTGATCGCCGCGACCCATGATAACCTGGAGGAGAAGATCAAAAACGGCGCCTTCCGGGAAGACCTTTTTTACCGGCTTAATGTAGTAACGATAAAAATTCCACCCCTTCAAGAACGCCGCACTGACATCCCGCTGCTCGTCCGTCACTTCGTGTACAAATACTCCAGACAACTAAACCGTCCCGAACCAGTCATTCCGGAAGAAACGATGGAGTACTTGGTGTCTTATCCCTGGGAGGGTAATGTGCGTGAACTGGAAAATACGATTATCCGTGCTTTATCCATGCGAAATATCCAGACGTTATCGATTGCCGATTTGACACAGGGAGAAGAGCAACCACCGCAGTTTGACGTTCCCATTTTACATCATGAACTTCAGGAAGCACGTCGCCTGTTGCTCGACGCTTTTGAAAAGAAGTTCATTCAGTGTGGATTGAAGGAATCAGGCGGTGAGGTAAATATCGCAGCGCAACGTGCCGGGATAAACCGGCAAAGTTATTACCGTTTGATTAAAAAGTATGGGATCAATGTTAGTGATTATAGATAATCATTCTCATGCTTACGCTGAAATGAGGGAACGACAAAATCCTTTGATCTATCTGCCGGCTAGAGGACTGCGTACTAGATTCCTTAATTTTCGGGCTCTCTTTTCGGGCTCTCTTTTCGGGCTCTCCTCTTGCTTCACTGTCCTTTATAATCATTCTATTGTAAGTTAATTGGACTTTTCCAGTACTTTAGTATCTAAGTCATAAATTTCATGTTTTTTCTGGCAGAAAATAATAGAGGTTCCTTATTACTCCCCTGCTTGATTCATTTGGTTCTGATCATATTTCATAAGACCATGGTATCGAGATTAATCGGCTTCTCTACTTCCCATAATTCAATGGAGTTATCATGAGTACCGTTAATAAAGCATCTGTCTTGTTCAACTCAAGGCATGGATTCGATTGTCTTTATTCCTTCCGAAGTCAAAATCAGTCTAATTATATTACTCCTTCGGTAAAGAAAATAAATAGCTTGAGAAAAACGGTCTTCGGAATAATAGCGCTAATATCGCTATTTGGTATAGCGCAAGCCCAATTTCATTATGATCCAGTCGATCCAACTTTCTGCCCACATATGTTTGTAGTTGAAGATGCTACAATTGATGGTATATCTTTGGCAATAGGGGATGAAATAGCATGTTTTGATATTAATGGATGGGGTGATCCATATCTTTGCGTAGGCAGTCACGTAAACACTACAGGAAGATTCCCTTATGCATTTGCAACATGGCAATCCATTCAAGGATTACCAGGATTCATTATTGGTCACAAGAGCTTTTTTAGGACATGGATACTAGATGAAAATATAGAATTGTATCCATTTGTAGAATACCCAGAGTTCAGTGAAGGAACTTTTGTATTCGGTGGATACTCCTCCCTGAATCTATCTTGCATTTCTCCGCAATATTTCGAACTCGCCAATACAGGGGAAGAAATCGAGATGGTTTGGATTCCGCCAGGGAGGTTTCAAATTGGTTTTCGTAATAATGATGAATATGCGGAGCCTGATGAATTTCCTCATCGCCTTGTAACATTTATGGATGGTTTCTGGATCAGCAAGTACGAGACAACTCAACATCAATGGGAAGCAGTGGTTGGCGATTGGAATTTTTATTTCGATGATTCACCACAACATCCGGCAGAATCAATTACTTGGAGTGAAATACATGAGGATTTTCTCGAGGCAATTAACGAAAATTTTCAACCTGAATCTCAATGGAGGTTACCGTCTGAGGCGGAATGGGAATATGCCTGCAGTTCAACTATTTTAAATCGTTTTTGGTGGACAGAAGATGAAGGTATAGACTATTTAGAGTTTTTTGCCCGATATTCTGAAAATTCAAATAATCTCACATCTGATATTGGTAGCACAGCTCCTAATCCTTGGGGTTTATATGAAATGCTTGGGAATGTATGGGAGCTTTGTGAAGACGATTATCATATCAATTA
>CAZCRQ010000039.1:0-13916 GCA_964501095.1 uncultured bacterium
CAGCCGTCCCCGGCTGACACGATTTTTTGGTGTCAGCCGTCCCCGGCTGACACGAACCTTATGATATATACCGAACTTCGCCGGTCGAGGCCGACTGACAACACTATTTCCGACCACGCTATTTCGCTTCATTATCGTTTCTCCTTATTTGAACAGGTAACGCAGGGAGAACCCGAAGGTGTCCACTTGCGTTTTCCATTCACCTGGCACATTATCATAGAGCCCGTCGCCGTCATTATCTTTCGCGCTTACGGTTCTCTTTCCAGAAAACAGATGCTCCCAATATCCTTCAAGCATGACTTTCTCGGAGAGATTGAGAGCGCAACCCAGGCTGAAGTTACTCTTGTTGGCAGCATCGGTAATGTTCGGACGCAGGGTTTCTCCTGGGATCGGTGTTGGATCGTAATAGTATCCTCCCCGTAATTCCAATCCTTTCTTCGGATCGAGAATGTAGTTGACGCCAAGACTAAGACGAATCGTATCCTCGTAATGCAGGATCAGTTTGGAATCCTGCGCAGCCTGACCGTCAAGCCCGACGCCATCCATATCGATGTCGATTTCATCCACTGTTTTCCAATTTGTCCAAACGATATCTGCCGCCACCGTCATGTACTCGATCGGTTCATACGCCGCACCGACTCCAAAATCCATCGGAAGTGGAAGATCCGCTTCAGCATCCGGCTCCGCTTTCCGGTTCTCTTCTTCTGTGATATTCGGCATATAGAGTGTCTGCTTAACCGATCCCTTTAAACCGATAGTGACCGGGCTATGATAAGAAGCTCCAACTCGCAGTTTCTCGTTAACCTCATAGAGTATGCCGATATTAAATCCATAGCCTATGCCGTCTCCATTCAATTCCGTATCGATAAAGAAGTGGTGGGCGGGCATTGGGATCGGATTGCCGGTACCATCATCGCTCGGAGTCACCTTGGGAGCCTGCAGCACTACGTTGGCATAGTCTATCGAGATGCCGAGACCGATACGGAGTTTCTCGTCTACCCGATATCCGACCGTAGGATGAATATCCATTACTTTAAAATCAGTAGACCAATCTTTTGAAGGATATGACGGATTTTCGTTATAGCCCTGGTACGGACCGAGAGTCAAGCGATCCCATTCGTTTCCCAAGGCGGAAGGGGAAAAAACGCTGAGCCCAGTCGTAATCTTGTTGTCGACCTGGTAGAGGAAGGAAAATGATCCCGCCGGGTAAATTGTTGCTTTTGACGTTCGTTTCATACCGTTTCTATAAAGGTAGTAACCGTCAAAACCAGGGGTAGTGGATGGCGTGTTTGGAGTCACCCAAGTCATGGGAAACAAGGTCTTTGCCTCCAGATACAGGGATGTACTCTGTCCTGCCAGACCGGCGGGATTCCAATACATCGCGCTGTGATCATCGGCGATGGCGCGAAATGCTCCACTCATCGAAAGGGCTTTCGCACCCACTCCGGCAAGGTTCCACCCTCCCCCTAGTCCTGTGCTGAATGGCAAAAACAAGGCGAGAACCACCAGTGAACATACCGCGCTCTTCGTTTGTCTCACTACAATCTCCTCCATGTTGTTCTTGGTCCCAACTCATCAATCCAAAGAATTTCAGTGAATATAACCTCGGGTCATACATAGCTACAACAGAAAAACCGTGATTAAAACGATTTTTTCCAGCAATACTCTTGATTTAGGGCACCCAATGAGGTTTTTCCATTCTCGGACAACCTGGAAACAGGCTATTTGAGAATGTACCGAGGGCGACTGATGTCACGCCCGTTGACAACATTTCAATTCATCTGTTTATACCATCTCGTTATATTCATTCCGGCGATATTTGAAATCACTCCATTCATGATTAAAATGAATCTTATATTTCTTCATTTTGCGCCAGAGGGTGGTGCGATCCATCGCCAGGTCGCGGGCAGCCCGGGTACGGTTCCCGTGATGGTACTCCAATGTCTGACGGATTCTAGTCTCCTCAGAGATAGCTGCTTTCGGAGTCGAATATACTGAACTGGTTAAAGCCTCAGCCTCTCTAGTCGTGGAAGCCGGCTGAATTTCCAACGGTAAATGTTCGAGTTCAAGCGTACGTCCATGACAAACTGCAAATCCAAATTCTATCAGGTTTTCCAACTCCCGGACATTTCCGGGGAAATCGTAACGCATCAATACATCCATCATACGTGGACTGACGCTCAGAATGTTTTTTCCGGATCGTGCATTGAACCGTTGGATGAAATGATCGACCAACAAGGGAATATCCTCACGTCGATCTTTCAACGGCGGTAAGTCAAGGCGTATCACCGCCAGTCGAAAATAGAGATCATCCCGGAATTTTCCTTGAGCAACGGAATCCTTCAAGTCACGATTGGTCGCGGCAACGATGCGAATATCTACCTTCTGTGTCTTGATTCCACCCACCGGCTCATATTCATGTTGCTGGAGGAGACGTAAAAGTTTCACCTGTGTCTGCAGGGGGAGTTCGCCAATTTCATCGAAGAAGACCGTGCCTCCATCTGCACCGTTGAGTTTTCCAGGTTTATCCCGTTTCGCATCGGTAAATGCCCCTTTGACATAACCGAAGAGTTCGGATTCAAAAAGCGGCGGTGGCAAGGTACCACAATTTATAACCACCAAAGGTTTATCACGTCGAGGTGAGAGATTGTGCACAGCATGCGCTAGTAACTCCTTTCCCGAACCGGAAGGTCCCTGAATCAACACCGTGCTTTCACTTTCCGCGATATCCGGCAGGATCGACAACTGTTTCAAAAGGATTGGGCTCTTGGTGATAATATCTTCAAAACTGTAACTGCGATGGAGCTGTTTGCGGAGACTTTCAATGGCGGAAAGATCGCGGAAGGTCTCCACCGCCCCGAGCACCTTGCCGTCGTCATCGCGGAGAACGGCGGTTGAAATGGAGATGGGAATCCGAAGGCGATTGCGATTGAGAATATGCACCGGCATGTCGATCGCCTCCTGTCCGGTTTTCAATGTCCTCTCAAGCAGGCAACCCTTCTCGCAAATATCTGAATGAAACACTTCATAACATTTTTTCCCTATCGCCTGAGCGGCAGGAACTCCGGTGATACGCTCCGCCGCCGGATTGAAACTGGTGATCTGACGATGTTCATCAACGGTGAAAACTCCATCGGCGATCGAACTCAGAATCACCTTGAAAAAACGGTTATCATGGGTAGATGAATTCATCTCTGTTATCCGATATAATGAACTGACAACTCACGAGACACAATAACAACTCGAATCAGGCAATACAAACCTTCAATTTCATTATAGTTCCCCTGGCGCCTCTCATCCAAATATGCTCCAAGCCTTGATTCCAGACTATTTGTTTTATAGCTTTTATCAGCATCGGAATCGGTCTGGACCGGCTCCGATGACTTTTTTTTCACTTCTGGGAATTTAACATAAGAGGAAGTCATGCAGGACCGTCTGGATGCGGTGCGTCAAAAGCTCGAACGAGAGATCTTAAAAGTCAGATACGAATTGGAAGTGGACATCCCCAAGAGGATTGAAGAAGCGCGGATGAAAGGCGATCTAACTGAGAATGCTGAATATGACTCCGCCAAAGAGCAACAGGATTACATGCAAGTCCGTCTGCTTCAGCTTACTCACCGCCACGCAAAACTGGCAAATGTCGACTTGAGTCAGGTTGATCCGACTAAAGTGGGACTTTATTCGCTGGTAGATTTGGAAGAACCCGACAACGGAAAATCCTACACTTATGAACTGGTTCTTCCAGAAGAGATGGACATTAAAAAGGGGATGATTTCGATTCTCTCTCCCATCGGTCAACAACTTCGCGGACATGGCGTCGGGGATATGGTCACGATAGAAACTCCAGCACGGACATTTATAGTCAACATCAAAGGATTTACCAGTATCCTCGGTGAACGAATCGAAATATAACTAAAATTATTTTTACAATATACATAGTTTTATCGAAAAACGCCTCTTATTCCACCTACTAAAATTTCCTCTCATGCGGGATTCAAGGGTTGAACCGGAATCGAAGCGGCAGAATATTCAGGATTAACAAGAACTTGCGCGTACATAAATCGTTATTCTGATAGTGTGGAAGCCTTGGAACCTTTAGTGGCACAGATCGAATTGCCCCCGCATTTTGACGGAAAAGACCTGCGCACTCTCGATCTTCGCAATAAGCAAGGAATTGAAGTTTTCCTTATCCGACAAGGTGTCATTCCCACGAAAGTGGGAATCCAGGAATTTCAATATGTTAGAAAAAACCCAGTTTCACAAGCAACACACAAAAAAAGAGGAACCATATTGATCCGGATTTGCCCAACATCGATTGTCCTTAATCTCATAATGCCGTTTTTAATTATACTTCCCGGTCTGATTGGAAGCATCAATGCCGATGCCTCCGAAACAGAACAGCGGGCAGTGTACGGAAAAGACAACAGAAAGCCACTTCCCCACCCGACACCGATTCCACCTCTGCCGGACAGCATTCTTTTCAGCAATGTCGACTGGGAGCATTGCCGCCTCTCCCACGTGGCAAAAGGCTTTCTGCCCGAACTATCGCCGAAGCGACCACAACTGGGACTGGCATTATCCGGCGGCGGAGCACGTGGACTGGCACACATTGGAGTCCTCCAGGTTCTCGAACAGGAGGGGATTCATCCGGAGGTGATTACCGGGACATCATTTGGGGCATTTGTTGGGGGATTGTATGCTATGGGTTACAGCGCAGATGAAATAGCGCTCATTGCTTGTACAATAAACTGGGATGATTTCTTCTCCGATGCCCCGCGTCGACGAAACCTCTTTCTTGCCCAGAAAGAAACGGCAAATCGCGACCTGATTACGGTTCGTTTCCGTGATTTGCAACCCTCTCTTCCCAGCTCCCTGGTCAGTGGGCAAAGTTTGTTCAACAATATACTACGTCTCGCTCTGCGTTCCCCCTTTGGGATCACTTATGAATACTTTTCCGAGTACCCGATTCCAATAGGTACGGTTGCCGCTGATCTAGTCAAAGGCGAGCGTGTGTTGATTAGGGAAGGCGATCTTGCCCTGGCGATTCGAGCGTCGATGACAGTTCCGGTTGTGTTCAGCCCTTTGAATTGGAAGGAGCGCTTGCTGGTCGATGGCGGTACGTTCGAGAATATTCCAGTATCCTCCGCACGGGAACTGGAGGCGGAATTGGTCATCGCCTCAGACTGTACAAGTCCCGCTACTGCGGAACTCAATCCGAATCAAGCCTGGCAGGTGGCAAATCAGGTAACCACATTGATGGCGATCGCCAATGACTCCACACAGCGAGCCCTAGCGGATGTTTTGATTCAACCTGACCTTGAAGCATTTACACTTTCCGATTTTAATCACGCTTCAGAGATCATCGCTGTCGGACAAGAAGCGGCACATAAAGCATTGCCGGAAATACAAGCGCTCCTGATGGGTAGCGTAAGCCTCCGTGCTTGCGATCAACCGAAGGCGGGGACAACGCAGGCGGGGACGCCTACGCTACCACAGGGTAGCGTAAGCCTCCGTGCTTGCGATCAACCGCAGGCGGGGACGCCTACGCTACCCTCGCAGGCAGGGACGCCTACGCTACCGGCAAAAATCAATGTTGCTGTAAAGTCAATCATACTTAACAGTCCGAATGAAGAAAAAATCAGACTTATCTTGGAACGATTATCGCTTACCCCGGGTCGTATGACAACAGCCGGGATCAATCACAACTTGCTGAACATAGTGCGTCAACTTCGACGCGAGGGATTCTGCGCGGCAAAAGTCTCGGCAGAATTCTTGATTGACAGTACTCTGGTAATCTCTCTCGACCCAGGCATTGTCCGAAAGATTGAGATCGAAGGACTACCGCCTGATAAAGAGCGGCCGATTTTCAGCGATATCAGGATAAAAATCGGCGAGCCGCTTCGCACCAATGAATTGTTGCAAACCCTGATGCAGATACATGCCACAGGACGTTATACCATCGCCTACAGCTACCTTGAACAAGTTGAGGATGGTGTAATCGTTCACCTCCTGGTGGAAAAAGCGCCGTTTCCCAAATTGGGATTCGGTTTGGGATTCGATACGGATCGTCGCGGCAGGTATTTCGCAGATATGGAATGGGAAAATGTAGTTCTCGACCAAGTCGAAGTGTTAAATCTATTCGGTACTTATGGCGAACGCGACGAGAGAGCGGAATTTACCATTTCCGCCAACCGTCTTTTTCGTACTTATCTCGGTTGGAGTGGAAGACTTCGTTACAGCGGCAGAGAGCGGGATGAATTTTCGGACAACGGCGATCTGATCGGAACCGCCAGGATTTATACATTCAACATGGGACTGAGTTCCCTGCTGAATCTGCGTACTTGGGGCACTCTCTCCGCTGAAGTGCATTACGAACAAAACATGACATTATTACTGGGAGGGATCACACTACGCGCCGCTTTGGATACAAAAGACCGTTTTCCTTTCCCCCGCAGCGGGATGTCGTTCGATCTACGTTATAACAGCTATCTGACACCGTTAGGAAGCGAAGTGGCATTCAACCGGATTTCCATCGATGCTGAAGTTGTTCATCCTATTATCTCACGTGTAGTTGGACGACTTGCCTGGCATAACCGGGTGTCGGATCTATCCACACCCCCCTCTTACCTCTTCAGTTTGGGTGGAATGACAGATTTTCCGGCTTTTCCGCCTGATCGTTTTCTCTCCCTGCGCAGTATTTCCGGAACGGCTGAGCTGCGCTATGATTTGATCAGCCGGATTATCGCCGATACTTATATCCTGGCGCGCTATGATGTTGGTGGATATAGTAATGCCGAGGACTGGCGCCCCACCCGGGAGGATCTGATCCACTCCATCGCCCTTGGTGTCGCCCTCGACACCTTCCTTGGTCCGATGGAACTCTGGTACGCTTATGCGCCGCCTTCAAGCAGCGCTGACGCCTCGCGACGGATTTCCGTAAACCTGGGGTATCGGTTCTAAGGAGGATTAGATGAATTATGTCTGGTTTTTTCTGATCGCAGTTGGGGTACTTATCGCCGTCTTCACCGGCAAAATGGAGGAAACCACTTCTGCGGCTTTGGAGAGCGCCAAAACTGCAGTGGAACTGGCGATTGGACTAATTGGAGTGATGGCTTTCTGGCTGGGACTGATGAAGATCGCCGAGAAAGCCGGTCTGGTCGGATTGATCGCTAAAGCTTTGCGACCTGTCCTCTCGCGTTTGTTTCCCGAGATTCCCGTCGATCATCCCGCCATGGGCAGCATGATTACCAACATTGCGGCGAATATGCTCGGATTAGGCAACTCAGCGACCGCCCTGGGACTGCGCGCCATGCAGGATCTTCAAACCGTGAATAAAGACAAGAAAAGCGCCAGCAATGCGATGGCGACCTTTTTAGCGATCAATACCTCTTCCGTCACCCTGATTCCCGCCACGGTGATCGCCATCCGTGTCTCCGCTGGCTCCACTTCACCCACGGAAGTGATCGGTCCAATTATTCTGGCGACCACGGTCTCGACAACTGTTGCAATTATCGCGGCGAAACTTTTGCAGAAAATATCACCCCAGCATCCTGAGGTGAACAGCCTCGATGAAAACAAACCATCGATTGAAAACGAAGGAAGTGAGTCTAATGGCTGAATCTTTTCAAACCCTGATGGAGAGCATGGGGAGCTGGGCGATTCCGGTTATCGTTCTGATAATCCTGGTTTTCGGTCTGATCAAACGGTTAAGAGTCTATGAACTATTCGTTGAAGGGGCAAAGGAAGGATTTCAGGTAGGTGTGCGGATTATCCCGTACCTGGTTGCCATTTTAGCTGCAATTGCAATTTTTCGCGCTTCCGGGGCGCTCGATTTACTTTCACTGGCGCTTTCTCCCATCTTCAAAGTGATCGGATTTCCTCCGGAAGCTCTGCCAATGGCGTTGATCCGTCCACTCTCCGGCAGTGGGGCATTAGGTATCATGAGCGACTTGATTCATACTTACGGAGCCGAATCGTTTCTCGGCAGGCTGGCATCGGTCATGATGGGCTCGACCGAGACGACATTTTATATCCTGGCGGTATATCTTGGGAGTGTGGGCATCCGTCGCTCACGTCATACTCTCGCGGCTTGTCTGATCGCAGATGCTGCAGGGCTGGGAGCGGCGTTTATTATCTGTAAGTTGGTGTTTCGCTAGGAGGCTAGATTTGAGAAAACAGCAAACCGAGGATTACAGCACTTTTTGATAAATCCGATAAGTTTTATACCGTATTCCTCCCATCATTTCCGCGGCGCGGTTCATCATGGTGTTTATTTCGAGAATCCACCCCATTTCGCCCCGGAAAAATCCTTTTTTCACCCCTTCGATGAAATGATCGTAGTAGAAGACGGAATCGATTCCACGTCCTCGATATTCCTTCAGCACCCCCATCATCGGGATACGTTGGCTGTGCAGCGCGCCGCGACGAGTATGCCAAAGCAATTTGAAAATGCCAATGGGGAAAAGACGTCCATTCCGGATCTTGCTGACCGCTTCATTAATGTTTGGCAGAGCCAAAGAAAAACCTACCGGTTCACCCGATGGTGTCTCAGCGATAAAAATAAAATCAGGATCTATCACGGATTTCATATTTTTCGCTAGATGATCAAACTCATCTTTTGTAAATGGGACAGCACACCAATTCTCCTCCCAGGCTTTACCGTAAAGATCCCAGATTTTCCGCGCATCGCCCCAGAAATCCTTCATGTTAAACTTGCGAAAGACCAATTTAGACCGTTTTCGCACGATCTCGGCGCCGCGCTGGAGTTTCTCCGTCATGTCCTCCTGACGGATCAAGTAACAATACAAATCCATCGCTTTTTCATAACCCTTGCTCTCGACCTGTTTCAGATAATAGGGCGGATTGTACGGCATCATGATCATCGGCGGTTTATCGTAAGCATTGGCTAAAAATCCCAGATCATCATTGATCGATGGATTAAAGGGTCCACAAATTAGATTTAGATTCCAATCTTGCGCGGCTTTCTCAAGCGCCTCAAACAGCATTCTCGAAACATCTTCATCATCGATACATTCATAGTGTCCGAAATGGCAGGTAGTCTCATGATGAACACGATTGTGGGCGTCGTTTTTAATAGCGGCGAGGCGTCCGGAGGGTCTGCCGTCACAATATGCCAGGAAACGTCTCATCTCGGCGTGTTCAAAAAACGGGTTCTTGGCGGGATTGAACAGCTCCTTCTGTTGAATTCGCAAAGGCGGCACCCAATTTTTATTTTTCCCCTGAACAAGAAAAGGGACTTCCAGAAAATCCCTGTAGACCAGTCCTTTTTGAGCTTCCACAATCTGAATTTTTTTCGCCATTCAGCCTCCTGACGATACATTATTTATTTACGTCAATAAAACCAAGCATCTTCCCGACTTTTACCAACTTTTCCACAGTGAAATCCAATTGCTCTTCGCTCAGTGTGGACATCAGCGAGAGGCGAATCAACGAATGCTCGGGAGAGACTGCTGGGGAGACAATCGGATTCACAAACACGCCTTCTTCCTGCAGCATCATACAGGCTTTGAAAGCCGTGAGGTCATCTCCGACATAGACAGGAATAATCGGTGTTTCACAACAGCCGAGGTTGAATTTATACAATTTCAGTTCATTTGCCAAATAATGTGTGAGTTTCCAGAGACGGGTGATGCGTTCCGGTTCGCGTTTGATGATTTCCACCGCTTTGATAACGGCAGCGACGCTGGCAGGCGGCGGGCTTGCCTGAAATATCAAGGCTCGGCTATGATGCTTCAGATAATGGATGATATCCTCACTGGCAGCAAAGAAACCGCCGATCGACGCTAGTGATTTGCTAAACGTACCGACAGTTCCCAGCACCTTGTCGCTCAGACCAAAATGAACCGCGGTTCCCCGTCCCATCTCACCCAAAACACCGATGGCGTGTGCATCATCCAGGATGATTTCCGCATTGTATTTCTCAGCGAGTTTTACCATCTCAGGCAGTTTAGCGATGTCGCCTTCCATCGAAAAGATGCCATCGACGACAATAAGTTTCTGCTTCTCTCTGATGGGGATCAATTTCTTCTCAAGGTCTTCCATATCGTTGTGAAGAAATTTGATTGGTTTGGCAAACGATAATCTGGCGGCATCGATGATGCTGGCATGATCCGATTTATCCAACAGGATGTAACTGTCGCGTCCGGCGAGGGGAACAATCGCGCCTTGATTAGTGGTGAATCCGGTGGAAAAGACAAGAGCGCTTTCCGAGCCGATGTAGTCCGCCAGCACTTCCTCACATTCGATATGAATGCGGAGGGTGCCGTTGAGAAAGCGAGAACCGGCGCAGCCGGTCCCATATTGCTCGATCGCTTTCTTCGCCGCTTCCTTCACTTCCGGATGGTTGGTCAGACCCAGGTAGTTGTTGCTACCCATCATCACCACCTGTTTGCCGTTCATGGTGACGATAGTTCCCTGTTCACTGTCGATTGGACGGAAATAAGGATATAATCCCATCTCCATGATGCGATGCACTTCAGTAAACTCTCTGACTTGTTCGATGATTTTCTTCATATAAATCCTTATTATAGAGGATAAAGCCGAAACATATCCTCTTCCCGCCAGCGGATCAGAACTTCCAGGATGTCTTGTTTCGCCACGATTTCGGTCTCTCCTGTACGGCGTCGTTTCAATTCATAGTTATTATCCGCCAGATTTCGTTCGCTGACAATGATCTGATAAGGAAAACCCAACAGGTCGGCATCCTTGAATTTGACTCCTGCCCGCACCTCGCGATCATCCAGAATCACACTCCATCCCTTGCCGGACAACTCATCATAAAGGTCTTCCGATACCTTCTGCGTCGCCAAATCCTTCCATTTTAATCCGAGGATGATGACACTGTATGGAGCAAGCGTAAGGGGCCAAATAATCCCATGTTTATCGGAGTTAGCCTCGATCACAGCGGCGATCAAGCGTCCAATTCCGATCCCGTACGATCCCATGATAATGGGAATTTCCTTCCCGTTCTGGTCGAGCACCGTGGCGTGCATTGCCTGACTGTAACGCGTGCCTAGTTTGAAAATATGCCCCAATTCAATCGCTTTCACCACCTCGAGGGCATGTCCGCAAACCGGGCAGGGATCGCCCGCCTTGACCAGACGAAGGTCTGTCCATTCATCCGGAGTGAATGTCTCCCCGACCTGTACACCGACAACGTGGTACTCGTTTTCATTTGCCCCGGTCGCCCGGTTTCTTCCACCACGCAGGCGGTGATCGGCGATGATCCGTATCCTGCCTTCCATCCCGACCGGACCCAGATACCCGATCTCGGCGCCCATCCATTCAATCACTTCTTCGGGATGTGCGGGACGGACATTGGCACCCAGCAACATTTGCAGACGGATCTCATTGACTTCATCATCCCCTTGCACCAGCACCATCGCCGGACCGTCATCTCCGACAAACACCAGCGATTTGATAAAACGATCAGGATTTAATTTGAGGAATCCGGAAACCTCTTCCACGGTCTTTTTCCCTGGGGTAGAGACTTTTTCAAGGGGCACTCTCATCTCCGGTTCAGCTTCCGGAGGGAATTTGGCGGAAGCGATCTCGACGTTCGCCGCATAACCGCAGGATTTACATTTCGCGCAGGTATCTTCTCCAGCTTCCGAGGCGACCATGAATTCCTCGGAACCGGAGCCGCCCATCAGTCCACTGGAAGCCTGGACGATGAAATAATCCAGTCCGCAGCGTTTGAAGATGCGTCTATAGGCAAGTTCATGTTTTTTATAGCTTTCGTCAAGTCCATGTTGGCTGAAATCCAGGCTGTAAGAATCTTTCATGATGAATTGGCGGGTGCGCAGTTCTCCGCTGCGCGGACGCGGTTCGTCACGGAATTTTATCTGAAATTGATACCAGATCTGTGGCAAGTCTTTATAACTGCGGATTTCATCCCGGGCGAGGGAACATATAATTTCCTCATGAGTTGGGGCGAGGACAAGCTCCCGATCCTTGCGATCGCGAAGATGGAACATTTCCGGACCAAAGCTGTGCGCACGTCCGGTCTCCTGCCAGACTTCAACCGGATTGAGTCCGGGGAGTAAAAACTCCTGCCCGCCGATTCGATTCATCTCCTCGCGGACAATTTCAATTGCCTTCAATGCCGCTTTCTGACCAAAAGGCAGATAACTGTAAACTCCCGCCATCAGGGGACGCACCAATCCAGCCCGCAGCATCAGACGATGGCTTTGAATAGTCGCTTCGGCAGGGACTTCTTTTAATGTTGGAATGAATGCCTTGGATAATCGCATGGTTTTTTATTGTGCCCTCTAATTTCTCATTCTCCGCTGAGTAGTGGTAAGTGCAGGGCATCCTTTTTGATAACCGTAAGAGTATTCTCGAACTGCCTGCTTCGAAGGGATGACCTACCGTGCGTCTTATGTCTTTTCTCAGACAACTTGGTGCGGGATTATTCTGCGTTATCCGTAACTTACGCCCGACTCCAGCGATATAAACTTATAAGTATAACTCATTCCTCTTGTAGTTTGCAAGGTTTCAAAGGGCAAAGGCGAAAAGGCAAAGGGGAAAGGGGAATTTCACTTGATCCATCATGGTGGAGAAGGTAAATTTTAACGATGTCCCGACCGGTGCGTATTCATATCCCTGGTGCGACTTATCTGATTCATGTTCGCGCCAAACCCGACGTCGTCCTGTTCAATGAGGAAACTGAGCGGCGCCTTTTTTTGGATAGCATGGGAGAAGCCGCCCAAAGCGCAGCAGTGACAATTTTTGCTTTTGCCTTGATGCCACGGTCGATACTTCTCTTTCTCCGTAATGGTCAACTGCGCCTCTCGAACTTTGTCCATCGCTCTCTGGTGGGTTACCTGAATCGTCTGAGAGTACATCAGGGAATAGCCATCTCACTGGTGCAGGATCGTCATCGCGAGATACTGGTCGAGGAAGGGGAGTTGTTTTTTCATGTGCTGCGACGAGTACATCTGGCTCCGATAATCGGTGGGCACTGGTCAAATGCCAGTCAGGGACGGAAATGGGGGGAGATCAGCACCAACCGCTGGACTTCCTTCCCCATCTATACGAATGATCTCCCTGCGCCCCAGGGTTTTGATAAAGAGGTGGTCTTTCAAAGATTTCGTGAAATGGGGGCGAAAAATCCGGAAGAAGAGTTTTATAAGTTCATCATTGAGGCGGTCAAACACCTTGAAGACGACATCCTCGATTATATCGTCGCCATGAGTCTGCTGGGAAGTCCCGAATTTGTGGCTCGCTATTATAAAGGCGCCAAGGGAAAATGGAAAATTCCATCCAATTTGAATAATTTTCGCAACGACTTCAAGGATCGACAAGACCGTCAGAGATTCAAATTGATTCTCGAACTGATCGCTGATGAATTTGAAGTCTCTGAAGGGGAACTTTTACGCCCTCGCTCACGTAATCCCGGACGGAAGTATCTTGTTGAATTAGCTGTCCGTTACGCGATGGACGAACAGGGGATGAAGGGTATGGGCGAGCGTTTTCACATATCCGGCAGCGCCCTCGCTCATTTGCACCATTCTTTTTTACAAGAGATGAAGGATAGTGAGATTATATTGAATAGATTTCGGCGAATGGAACAAATGTTGGTTGAACATCTGCCATCATATTGACGAGATATTCTTGACGAGGTGTTTTACAAGATTGTCATTCTCATGGGAAAGGTTGTCCGAGAATACTCTCATAATTATCAAAAAAAGGTGCCCTGGACTACTTGTTGCCTAGATTTATTAAAATTATATTATTGTAAGGTGTTATGTATACTGGAAATAGCTCTCTTTTTCTCCTGGACAACAAGTAGTCCAGGGCACCCATCTTTGTGGTCTTCAATGAATAGCATGGAGGTTAACATGAGAAAAGTGGAAAAAATATATATATTGTTTGCTGTATTATGTCTGTCTCTT
>CAZCRQ010000040.1:0-13884 GCA_964501095.1 uncultured bacterium
GTCCTGGGATTGGCTACAGCGGCGGGACTTCTCGGTTGCGCCGGCGGTGGGGCGACGAAAAAAACCGAACCCGGTTATTCGCCTACACACCTTGCAATCGGAGAACTTATCGCTTACACTTCCGGCGTCAGTACTGTCAACTATGATGATTTGATTCGAATGACTAAACAGCAGTTGGACAAATCGTTCGCCAGACATTCCTTGAAATACATAAAGGAGCGCGAACTCGATAAAATGCAGACTATCGCGGATAAGACTGTCCTCTTGGATATCGAGATCTCGTTTCAATCCGGAATGCGCGCGGTTACCGGAGGTGAGAATTACAATGTAATGATGAATTACAAACTGCGTCGTCGTTCAGACAACCTGATCTGGATGGAGGGGAGTGCGAAGAGTACCGATGAAGCTGTCTCTTCCGGTGCAACACTTGATCTCCAGACGGCGGTGGAATTTGCCACAAAAGCGGTTGCCAATAAAATCGATCAAGCGATAGAAAAATAGACCAGTTTAGAGTTCATCCTTAAGATCAATTTTTTGAAGACATGCTTAACCTCGATCTCTGAACCATTAAGGTATAATAATATAAACAATACCTTGGAGTATCACTTTGGAACGAACACTTTGCATAATAAAACCGGATGGTATTGAAAACAAGCACATCGGTGACATTTTTGCTCGGATAGAAGGCGAGAATTTCCAGATCCTCGGGGTAAAAAAAGCACGACTGACGCTTGAAGTTGCGAAACATTTCTACGCTATACACCATGAGATGCCATTTTTCCAGGATCTTGTGGAATACATGTGCAGCGCACCGGTCATCTTGATTGCCCTGGAGGGTGAGAATGCGGTGCAGAGATGGCGGACAATTATCGGCGATACTGATCCGTCGAAAGCGGCGCCCGGCACAATCCGTCGGCTCTTTGGTATAAATAAAGAAAAAAATACCATACATGGCAGCGATAGCCCGAAAAATGGACATATTGAAGTCGCGATATTCTTCTCCGAGCAGGAATTGATCGATCAGGAATAACCTGGATGAATGAAGATAAGATACAGGTTTATGGAGAAAGCATGGAAAAAGAAGAAACATTGAAAGATTTACTGGGAGAAAACACCCTTCCCGATGACAGCGACTCGGTGAGCAAGATTGCGGTCATCGGGGCAGGACAGATGGGATTGGGTATTGCTCATGTGGTCTCAGCGAAAGGATTGGAAGTCCTGATAATCGAGAGGGACAAGGAATCCCTGGATGCACGTATGCAGCGGCTTGAACAATTACTTGACAATGAGATTGCACGATGGAGTATGACTTCGTCTGATAAACGGGCGATTTTAAGCCGTATCAACGGCATCACCGATCTGGTGGAGATCGAAGGATATCCCATTATTATTGAAGCGGTGTCGGAAGATCACATCATAAAAACCAGTCTGTTCAAACGACTCGATGTATTGGCAAGTAAAGAATCCATCCTGGTGACCAATACCTCCACCCTGAGTGTCACCGAGCTTGCTGAATGCACCTCTCGTCCAGGGCAGGTGATCGGAATGCACTTCCTCTATCCCGTTCCGAAACGTCCGCTGGTGGAAATCGTGCGTGGTTTGAAAACTTCCGATGAAACGTTCGGAATTATAGAAAAATTCGCCACTGAAATTGGTAAAAAAGTAGTCGAAGTCTATGAATCCCCTGGCTATGTCACCACACGTATCATCCTGCCGATGCTGAATGAAGCGATGTATGCCCTGATGGAAGGGGTCGCCAGCGCGGAAGGTATTGACACCGCCATGCGGTATGGATACGACTTCGATTATGGACCACTTAGCCTCGCTGACCAGATGGGACTTGATGAAGTGATGAAATGGATGGAATCCATGTTTCATGAAACCGGAGATCTCAAATACCGTCCCTGCCCGCTGCTACGTAAACTTGTCCGCGCCGGAAAACTCGGTGTCAAAACCGGCAGCGGTTTCTTTACTTACGATGATCGTGGAAGAAAAGTTATGGTTTAATAAGGGGAACTGTAAACTGTAAACTGTAAATCAATTTTACTGTTGTTTACACTGTCAACAAACGCTGTTGCCGCGCTAACAAGTAATAGGGTTCACAGTCAGTCAGTAACTTTTCGTGAGCCCCGATGCCTCTGATTTTGCCCTCTTCCAACATCACGATCCGATCAGCTCGATAAATGGCGGCAAGACGATGGGTCACCGTAATCACCGTCCTGCCCTCCGTAAGTCGATCCAAAGCGGCAAACACATCCTGCTCCGCTTCCGGATCGAGTGAACTGGTCGCTTCGTCCAGGATTACGATCTGCGGATTGCACAACAGCGCCCGGGCAATCGAGATCCGTTGACGCTGCCCGCCGGAAAAAAGAGCACCCTGCTCGCCGACTATCGTTTGATAGCGGTTCGGCAATTGTTGGATAAAATCATGCGCGAACGCCATCCTTGCCGCTTCCTCAAGCACTTTTTCGTCAATGTCAGTCAGACCATAGGCGATATTCGAGGCAATTGTATCATGAAACAGAATTACCTGTTGAGTTACAAATCCAAACCGTTTCCTTAACTGGTGCAGATCGAGTTGGCGCAAGTCGACACCGTTGAAAGTCACCGAACCCGCCACCGGATCATAAAACCGTGGAAGCAAATTTACTAGGGAGGATTTTCCGCATCCAGATCTGCCGACAATGGCAATTCTCTCCCCGGGCGAAATCTCCAGGCTCAGGTTTTCCAACACCATCGGTTGCTGCGAGTAGTAACGAAATGAAACATTATTTAGACATAAAGATTGAAAATTTTTGGGCATCCTTTGTGTAGGATTGTTTTCCAAATGTCCCTCAGAGTCCAGGAGGTTGAACACGCGCCTCCCTGCCGCCTCCGCCAGACGAACATTCGCCGCCAGATCACCCAGACTGATCAACGGAGAAAGCATGGCGAACAATAGTACAAGAAACCTGATAAAATCTTCACTTTCCATGCCCCCCCTTACCAACACCAATTCACCACCGGCATAGAGTATACAACTGACAATCAGTACGCCGACAAATTCATTGAGCGGGAGAATCATCCGCCGCAGACGTTCACGCGAGAGCGAGGAGAGAAAAGTCTCCCAGGTGATTTTAATAAATCTCTGAATTTCAAATAATTCCGCAGCAAAGGCTTTGATGATACGAATGCCGCCGACTGTCTCTTGAAGATGAGATGTCAATCGTGCCAAACTTTCTTGAGTAAAGTATGAATGTTTCTTGATTTTTTTCCCCAGATATAAGACAATCCAACCCAAGGTGGGGACAACAATTAGGGAAATGAGGGTGAGTTTCACACTGACGATCAACAATAGGATGAACAGAAAAATGGCATTTAGTGGGTCTCTAATTATTTTTGTAAAACTTTTATTTAAAGCCATGTTCAACAGTTCTACATCGTTGAGGATGGTGGAAATCAAGCTGCCGCGCTGGTGTTCTTGGAAAAAAGCCAGATCTTGACGAAGAAGATGAGTAAAAATCTCATCCCGTAAATCTTTGATGACTCTCTGCTCAAGATAACTGTCATAAAATAGTTGGAGATAATTAAACAGATTTTTTGCCATAAATGCCAATATTATGGCGATTGCAGTGTGAAATAAAGTTATTTGTGGAGAATCGCCAATCAGAAGAGCTGCGGTGTAGAATTTGAGTTTTTCATTTATTGAGGCATCACTGAGGGAAGTTGCAATAGAAGCCGGTTCTCCGTAAAAAAGAGTTTGCAGAAAAGCCGCCGCCAGCCAGTAAGCCGCCGCCGCAAAAACCACAAACAGACCGGTCGAAGCGAATACGGCAAGCAGGTATCGCCAATAAGGCAGCAGGTATTTGAAAAATCGAACTAGAATTTTCATGGCAGTGTTTGACTATTGGTAAAAATTAATAGGCGTCACGTCCAAAAATCACGGCGAAAATTGTCATGAATAGAATTTTAATATCGAAACCAAGCGACCAATTTTCTATGTAAAAAAGATCATATTTAGTCCGGTCTTCGATCGGCGCCTGTCCACGTAGACCATTCACCTGCGCCCAACCAGTCAAACCGCAGAGCACGCGGTGTCTTTCGACATAGCGTGGAACGGCTTGTTGAAATTGTTCGACAAAAAACGGACGTTCGGGTCGAGGTCCGACTAGGCTCATCTCGCCGCGGATGATGTTCCAAAGCTGAGGCAGCTCATCGATTGACCAGCGCCGGAGGAAATGTCCTAAGGCTGTCGTTCGGGAATCATCCTTGCTTGCCCAAACTGGTCCAATAGTTTGTTCTGCATCAAGGCGCATAGAACGAAATTTATAAATGGCAAATTCTTTCCCATCTAATCCAACTCGCTCCTGTTTGTAAAAAATCGGACCGCGGCTTGTCAATTTAATTGCAAGTATCGTAAAAATGAAAATAGGAGATAAAATCAGGGAAAGGAATCCAGCGAGGATCAGGTCGAAACTGCGTTTGACCAAACGATTCCAACCAACAAAAGGCTCCTGGCGCAATTTAAGCATCGGAATGCCACTAACATTGAAAGAACGAATTTGCCCGGTGACCAATCCTTTCGGGTCCGGGGCGAAAAAGAAGTTCAACCGCATTCCGCCCAATAGATGAATCACTTCCCGCGCCCGTTCAAAATCGTTGAAACTATAAACCAAAATGATGGTATCGATGGCATCCTGTTTCACCTGATCGAATAGATCCTCCGGAAGTTTGACAGCGGGCGAAGTTGCCAGGGTACGAATCAATTGCATTCCGATCTGTGGAACCTGGAGCAAACGGCGTTCCACCTCTTCAAGCTGGTCTCCGATCACCATCACCCGCATCGGTGATGCGGTATGAAACGCTTTTCTACGTAAATGGAAGAATAAGTATCGAATTATGATCAAAAGAAGGGAAGCGAGGATTAGAGTCATAATCGCAACAATTCTCGAAAAAAGAAAGCCACGATAGAAATAAATCAGAGCGAAAAGAAGTGCAAAACCCAAATAAAAATTTTCCAACAGTTCGCGTAGTTCTCGGGCAACACTTTCCCGCCACCGTTGATGATAGATCCCACGTATAGCAAGAAAAATCACCAAGACAACGGCTGCCACAATCGCTGAGCGTGAATAATGATAAAATGAAGGCACCAAACCCATCGGTGGTGGAAGTATATCATAAAAGAATTGGCTATAACGTATGAAATAAGCAAGAATAACTGACGTAAAAATTGCTATCCCATCAAATAAGGCTGTGAGCAGGGTCCATATCACCATGATTTTTTCGCTGCTTTTCACGATTTTGCTCCACGGAGTGATTCCACATCGATTTCATAACGCTTGATTTTTTCCTGCAGGTTTTTTCGCGCGATTCGCAGTTGGTCGGCTGTGACGGAAACATTGCCTTGATTCTGCTGCAGGGCTTGAAGAATAAAATCGTGCTCAAAATGTGCTTTAGCGTCACGCAGCGAAAGGCTGTCTTCCGATTGAGGTTTAAAACGATGAAATTCAGACGGGAGGTCTTCCAGGTCGATGCGATTATGGGGCGCGAGCACCACCGCCCGTTCAATCACATTTTCCAGCTCTCTGATGTTGCCCTGCCAGGAATACTGACGCAGGGCATTCATCGCCCGTGGTGTAATCATCATTTCCTCGCGTCCCATTTCCTGTCGATATCGTTGTACAAAATATTGTGCCAATCCGGCGATGTCCTCGGGACGTTCGCGCAATGGAGGGAGGTGAAGATGGATGACGCTCAACCGATAAAAAAGATCTTCACGAAAAACCCCGTCATTGACAAGTTGTTTTAGATTTCGGTGCGTCGCGGCGATTACACGTACATCAACCTTGATAGATTCATTTCCACCGACTCGTTCAATCGTCCGTTCCTGTAACACACGGAGTAGTTTTGTTTGCACAACCAGTGATAAATCTCCAACTTCATCGAGAAAAAAGGCGCCGTGATTCGCCAGCTCGAACCTTCCGATACGCCGCGCGCCGGCGCCGGTAAACGATCCCTTCTCATGTCCAAACAGTTCACTCTCGATAAGATTTTCTGGAAGGGCGGCGCAGTTTACGGCAACCAGCGGATTCTGTGATCTCGGGCTGTAATGATGAATGGCGCGGGCTAAAAGCTCCTTTCCTGTGCCTGACTCGCCGGTGATCAGTACCGTGGATGTGGCTTTGGCGACACGTTCGATCGCCGTGCGAAAAAGCGATTCCATCTCTGCATTACGAGTAATAAAATCGCTGAAAGAATGGTTTGTTTGCTCCGTAATCTTGTCGGTTTGATCTTCATAAGCAATCCCAGACGCCGCTTCCATCACTTTTCGTGCAAATCCTGTTACATCATCATCTTTGACAGAGTAGGAAAGAACACCCATTCGTGCATACTCAAACGCATCTTCCAGGCTACTATAACGAGTGCGTACCAGTACCGGAAATGAAGGATATTCGGCGAAAATCCGTTGAACAAGCTCCTTTCCACCCAATGAAGGGAGAACGCTTTCCAGGACAATCGCGTCCACCAGCCCATCGAGGATCATTTCCAGGGCTTTCTCGCCGTCAGCGACAACTGTAGCCTGAGCGCCGGCTTGAATGAGTTCAGCTTCCAAACCGGAGGCGTCGGCGGGATTGTCATCCGCTATGAGAATATGCAATTTCAATATTTATGTTGGCTATTATTAAATTATAGTATTTAAAAATTCATGAATGAATCATCGGTTCTCTTGACCAGTTGCCGCCAACGTTCACGACTCTCCTGGTTCGTCAATTGATCCACCTTCTCCAACACGCGATTCAGCGTCGATCGCGCCATCCCACGATCACCGGTCGCCATGAAAACATGGGCGATTCTGTAGGGGATCAAAGGATCTTTATCATTCACACGTTCTAAGGCAAAATAAATCTGCAAAGCTTTTTTAAATTCCCCGATTCCTTCCAAGGCATATCCATATTGGAAACGCGCCTCCAAGTTGGTGGAATCCAAGTTGACACATCTTTCTAGGATGACAGCCGCCTGCTCGAATTTGTAAAGCTGGTTGAACCGCGCTCCGATCTGATAAAGTTGCTCGGGGGAAAATGCGCCTTCCAGGTTCAGCGAATCAGGATCGACCACCGTGGCGATCTCACTGCGCAGTCGGGCAGCTTTCAGCTCCTCACGACTGATTCCCGCATAGTCATATTCTTCATTCGCCAGTGTAATTAAATGTAAATCATCATATACTTGTGCCAGTTGCAAATGCGGTTCCCGCCAGGTCGGATCCCAGGCGATAGTTGCAGTGAAAAGCAGCACCGCGTTGGTCAAGTCGCCCTGCTCAAAAGAGACGGACGCCCAATTGAAATAATCCATCTTCGGGGAAGAGAGTGATTTCATCACTTTCCAAGGGATATTGCAAATCATAAGAAGTATAAGTAAAGAAATCATTGCGAATTGAGCCGTTTCGATCTCTTTTTGTCGCAGTTTATTGACTGTACGGGTAATCATTCCCGCGCCATACCCGATTAGAATGCCCATTATCGGATAACGGTATTCTCCGGAGACAAAAAACAACAGCGAGGCGATCAGATAAGCTAAAACAAGCATAGCGGGAAACCACCAGCCATCCTCACGTCGAGCGAGGAATAAACCGATCAGCCCCAAAGGTGCGATCCAGCCGAAATTGATAAATCCGATACCCTGTAGAATCTTGGAGTACTCACGTACCCCGTAAAAACTAACATTATTAGGAGATTCCACCCGGTTGAAAAAATAGACAATTTTTCGTAATTCCAACTTTGTCCAATCGACAGGATGGTGAAGAATCCAATCTACGCCCTGTTTCATCCAGAACCAGGAGGCTTGATTGATGGTGAGAGGTCTGCCTAGACGACGTTGCGCTTCTTCCTGGTAATCGAGCGCTTCCATGGCGGGTTCCGCACTTGTCAACCACGGCGGTTCCGTATAAAGTCCATTCGCCTGTTGATGGTTCCCAATAAAAAAGTTCACACCGGCGGAATTGGTCGTGAGCAGCCATTCTCCACCCTTCAGGTAATTTCGTAAGATCGCCGGGAAAATGATGAGCAGCGTAGTGAAAAGAAGGATCACCAGCAGTTCAACTCCGTATTTCTTCCATTTATGAATGAAGACAAAGGCAAAGAATGGCAAGAGGATCAGAGCGTTCGGTCGCGCCAGGGCGGAGAGTCCGATGGTCAATCCGGCTAAAATCACCCAGCGTCGATTCCCGCTTTGTTCCGCTTCATCCAAAAAAGTCAGGGCGACCATAGTGAGAAAGAGGATCAGGGTCGAGGATTGGAGAACGCTGTCATAATAAATGGATGGGGCGTAAAATGTATACAGCAGTCCCGCAATCAAGCCGGCGACATTGCCAAAACGGCGAGACGTGAACCATCCGATCAAGCCCAGCGTTCCCAGGGAGAGAACGAGCTGCAGTAAAATACCGGAATGAACGCTTTCTCCAAAGAGCCACAGGGAAAAAGCAAGAAATATGGGGTATAAAGGACTCATGAAGAAGACAGTGTGTCCCAATCCCTCGCCATGAACGATGTTTTGCGCCCAATGATAATAATAGCGGGAGTCGATGATCAGTATTTTGCCGGGAGGAGAGTTCAACACCTGGTGATTGTTATTCCAGCGCAGGAGAATGAACGATGCGAGAACAAGCAGCCAAAATCCCGTTACTAGAGCGGTAGATACTTTGCGGTTCAAAGTCAGACCTCCAATCAAGGGCGGGGATGCTCACGTTTTTCTTATGGTATACTCTGAATCATGCCGGGCTTTTCCAATTCCCAACATTGATTTTACACACTACTGAGAATATAACCAGAGCGCCGGATTGTACAAAAATGACAAAATGACCTAAAGAGGCACTCTGATTTCAAGAAACTCGGCTTGCTTCACGGTAGTTCCTGCCGCATCTTTAGACTTTAGATAACAACACTATTTCAATGCAAGGAGATGAGAGATGTCCGCACCGACAGAACTGCTGATCGAACGTATTCAGAGAGTGCAAAAAGCATTGGCGGAAAAAGACAACGCCCCGATGTTGATTACCGATCCTTCCAATGTGGGATGGTTGAGTGGCGTGCCGGTGGATTTTCAGAAAGACGCCCATATACTGATTTCGCCTGAAGATGTTATCTTTATAACCGATGGACGCTATGAGAATCGCATTCCGAAGATTCCAGGAATGGGGTCGTTTATCTGGGGCGCCGATCATCCTCATCGTTACCCCGAGTTAAGGAGTCTCCTTGTCAACACTAAACAATTAACCTTGGATACTCGCGGACTCGCCCTGGATATTTATAAGGTTCTCCCGAAGATGCTGGAGGTAGATGAATTGGACGTTCCTCCCGGGTTTATCGATCGTTTGCGAATGATCAAGGGCGACTTGGAGATAAAATTGATCCGTGAAGCGTTGGAGGTGGCGATCCATCAATTCAAGTATATGGTCGAGGAATGGCTTCCGAAAAATCTGGATTCCGCTACCGATGTGGATTTCCGTGAAGAGTTGGACTCATTGCCCCTGGATTATGGAGCTGATGGTGTGTCGTTCGAGTCGATTGTGGCGATGGATGCGGATGCCGACACCCCTCATCCGGATTTGTCCCGCCCTCCTCGTCCGCTGCAGGGGGGAAAAATGATGCTGGTCGATTGGGGGATTACCTATAAAGGCGTCTGCACCGATCTCACCAGGATGATAATGATCGGTAAAGAGATGCCGATGATTTTTCAAGGCATGAAACTGTTGCAGGAAAAGTGGATGGAAGCGGTGATTGCAGAGATACAACCTGGAAAACCGGCGTGTGATGCCGGCAATGCCTATTGGCAAGGACTTAAAGCTGCGGGGATCGAGAAACCGTTTCACGGCGCCGGTCATGGTACCGGCGGTGCTTATGTTCATGAATTGCCGGTTCTCAGTGGGATGAAGGAAGGCGTAAACGATTTCGGCATCCCCTTCCGCCAGGGAATTATTTTGGAACCAGGCATGATCGTGACTTCAGAACCCGGGATGTATGAAAAGAATGCAGGCGCCTATCGCACAGAATCTATGGTGCTGGTCACGAAAGATGGGCATGAGATCCTTGATAAGGCGCTGCCGATCGATGTGTTTGTGGTCTGACGTTCCGGTTATAGAATGTTTTAAGTCGTATGAAATGCCCCATGCCTGATGTAATGGGGCATTTTTGCGATTTCAATATGACCTGTATGCTCTATTTGACTTATACGACCTATTTGGTCAATACGACCTATTTCACTTTCAAGAGTGAGTGAAGCCCGGTCAATAAGACCGGGCTTCCTGGGAGTCGAATCGGATAGATCACCGATCAGTTTTTTTAGCCGACCAATCCAGCGACCATTTGCGGGATCATGTTGGCTTGGGCAAGCATCGAGGTGCCCGTCTGGAACAGGATCTGCGAACGGACGAAGTCACTCATCTCGGAGGCAATATCCGCATCGCGGATCATCGATTCAGAAGCGACGGTGTTTTCGCGTCCGATCTGCAGGTTGAGGATCGTATTCTGCAATCTCTCAACGTATGCTCCGATCGTGGTACGTTCACTGTCTTTGGAATCGATAGCGGCATCAAGAGTCAGGATTGCGGACTGTGCAGCTGCCGTATCGGACACGGTCGCATCCGCCAGTCCCAAAGCAGTTGCGGTCATGCTGCCGATATTGACGAAGTAGTAGTCCTCTTCGCTGGTGTTGTACGTTCCGATATGGAACTTGATCCCAGTGTTGCCATCGCTGTAGGTTCCGTCGATAAGGTGCAACCCGTTGTAGTTGGTCGTGTTGGCGATACGGGTGATCTCACTTTTCAACTGTTGGAATTCAACATTGATGTAGCTTCGATCAGTTGAACTCAATGCACCGTTAGAGGCTTGGACAGCGAGGGCGCGCATCCGGTTCACCTTCTCATCGATGACCATCATTGCCCCTTCAGCGGTGGCGAGCAGGTTGACGTTGTAATTCGCATTCCGTTCCGCTTCCACCATGGAGGAGATCTGGGCACGCATACGCTCGCTTACTGCCAGACCGGCTGGATCCTCCCAGGCATAGTTGATTCGTAACCCAGATGACAAGCGATTGATCGATGTCTCCAGGTTATTCTGTGTGACCCACATATTCCGTTGCGCGGTCAGGGACAGAATGTTGTGATTGATTCGGGTACTCATGAATCCACCTCTCTAGTTTATGGTTACGACATGCTTCGCTTTTGTGCGAGTTTGAACTCTTGTCAGTTACTATATCGGTATGATTTGAACATACTTTAATTTAAATGGAAGCATTAACAAAATAACTTATTTACTCGCTTTAATTTCGATTTCTAATACTATGATTTTTCTATTTTTAAAAGTTAAAGTTGGATTGCGATTTCAATAGATTATCTAAAATAAATGCTTTACCTTTACTTTAATAATCCATCGCTCTTTAATTGAATTATGGAGGGAAAACTCGAAGTAAGTTGATGATAAATATGAGGTATTTGCATTATTATCAATATGTTATCTATCAATACTGATTCTTTGGAAAAATTCATCAAGCTCTGGAGCCTTCAGTTCCAGTTTTTATCCTTCACTGCATCAAGAATGCTTGTTCCTTTTCTCAAGCCGTGATTTTACAAAAACTCACTTTAACTGATTGATTACGCAGGACTTCGAGTTTATTAAAGCCAAATAACAGAGGGAAGAACTGAGAATAATCCGGATTGTCGCTTTAAAATTTCTGGAAAAGTCCCGTGGATTTCTCTTATTCCACCTTATCGAAATTGTGGAGATATTGCCAAGTTCTGAATCAAGAAATCCTCTCAAATGAATCTGGTAACTTTAAATTCGCTTCAGAAGTCTTTCGGTGCTCAACTCATCCTGAGCCCGATCTCACTGGAGGTCAATTCCGGTGATCATATCAGTCTGGTCGGGCGCAATGGCGTTGGAAAAACGACTTTATTACGCATGATTACCGGTTTGGAGGAACCATCCGCCGGGCATATCATCCGTAGCGATGGCGTGGAAATCGGCTATCTGGCTCAGGATCCGGAGTATCCGAGAGAGCGCACTCTTTATGAAGAGGTGAGGGAGGGCATCGCCGCTTTGGACGATATAGAGCGGGAATTACGTCAACTCGAGGAGCGTTTCGCTGATCCAAAGCTGTCTGAGAATAAACTTGAGCATCAACAGGCGATGGAGCGTTACGCGCTTTTGCATGATCGTTTCGAGGCGCGTGACGGATGGAAGGCGGACGCCCGGGTGGAAGCGGTGCTGGATGGATTGAAAATCCCGCGTCAGGATTGGCATCGCGAGGTCAGTACCTTTTCCGGCGGCGAACGGAACGTGGTCGGTTTGGCGCGGATTCTCGTGCGAAATCCAGGTCTGATGTTGTTGGACGAGCCCGGTAATCACCTCGATTTTGAAGGGCTTGATTGGCTGGAGAATGTTCTAGGCGACAGTAACCTTTCCTTCATTCTGGTGTCTCATAACCGATACCTGCTCGACAATGTCTGCACGAAGATCTGGGAGTTTGAATTCGGCAAGATTGAAGTTTATAAAGGGAATTATTCCGCTTATCGTGCGGAGAAACTGCTGCGTATGGAGAAAGTGGAAGCGGCTTTGAAACGTCAGCAGCGTGAAAGAGAGCGGTTGTTGTTTCAGGTGCAGCGTTTGAAAAGTTGGGCGAGCGTGTATGACAATCCAAAACTTGCCCGCACCGCCAAGCGTTTCGAACGGCGTATCGAGAAAATGAAACCGATCGAGAAAATCCGCGATGATCGTCGAACCCTGGGTGTCTCATTTCAGGGTGAACGCACTCGCGGGGATATCGCCTTGGATGTAAAGAACTATAACTGTACCTTCGGCAATGCCCCACCCTTGATAAAAGACGCCACTTTCCGGATTTGCCAGGGTGAACGGGTGGCATTGGTCGGTGCTAATGGGACCGGCAAAACCACACTGTTTTCCACGATTGTCCGAGAGGGACGCTGGGAGAATGAGACTCTTCGAGTCGGGAAAGCCATGCGAATCGGCTATTTCTCACAATTGGGCGAAACACTTGAGACTAAAAATTCGCTGCTCTATGAAATGATGCGTCTAGGAGGGTTGCTGAAGAACGAAGCCGAATCGATGCTGCACCGTTTTCTCTTCACCCGTGATGATATTGAAAAGCCGGTCTCTGTACTCTCCGGCGGGGAGAAGGCGAGGCTGCAATTGGCGGGAATTATCGCCCGACATCCCAATTTCCTCCTTCTTGACGAACCGACCAATCATCTCGACATCCAGAGCCGGGAAACGGTCGAAGACGCCCTTGAGGAGTTTGAGGGAACCCTCTTTGTTATCAGCCATGATCGGTATTTTCTCGATAAAATGGTGGAGCGGGTGCTCTATATTGCTCCTCCCAAGATCGTTACTTACGAAGGCAATTTCTCGGATTTCTGGTCGTTGCGGAAAGAGGAATTACAGCGTCAGAACGAAAAGCGGGAGCAGGAAAAACGTCGGCTCCGTCGCGAAACTAAAAAGGAAAAGCAATCCCCAAAAATCCGTTTTGATGCAAAACGTTTTCTTTTCCTCGAACATGAAATCGAGCGGCTTGAAAACAACAAAAGACGGCTACTGGATGAAGTTCAACGTGAGCATAAAAAAGGCAACGAAAAGCGTAAGGGTCAGAAATTGGATATTTTGGAGAAAACCGAAATCCAGTTGAATTTGCTCTATGAAGAGTGGTTTACGTTAGGGGATAGAAAGTAGCGTAGGCGTCCCCGCCTGCGAAAGAATCGCATGAGAGGGGTAGCGTAGGCGTCCCCGCCTGCGAAAGAATCGCATGAGAGGGGTAGCGTAGGCGTCCCCGCCTGCGAAAGAATCGCGGGTGCCCTGCACTACTTGTTGTGCAGGAAATATGAACTGGCAGTATAATCAC
>CAZCRQ010000041.1:0-13786 GCA_964501095.1 uncultured bacterium
ATTTTATATTTTACATAACAACATTCGCATAGGATGTAAAGTTCGATTAAAGGGATTAAATACAAGACCTAAGATTTCCAAGGTCACTACACCCAGTAACGCTTCGTCGTCTTCCTCACCTAAAATAACCGGCGTGTGAGCTTCTCCCTGGGGGAGAATAACAAATGCTTCCGAGACAGCTCTTTTAACTGTGGTGCCATCAGCAAGTGTAAAGGACATTTCTCGTTTTGGCTCTAATCCAATCATTTCCCACACCGCTTTAGGTAAAAGAGAGTATGTTGCTCCACTATCTATTAGAAACTTTACATTTTCATGTTTACCTGATGGACCCATTACTTTAGCTTCAACATAGGTAATACCCATGATTTTATCCTCCATCTTACTTCATTTAACTAACCTGGGCTAAACCGCCGCCCAAAGGTCGGTTGGTTCCAGCGAAATGTTAATCTTTTGCGCTAAATAAGTAATGTATACATGTCCCCTTCGGTTATAGCGCGCTCTGTTTTAAAATATACGGAGATTTCACGCCCTGCGCAAGGATACACCCGTTTTTCATGTTATCAGTCGCCCCTTTAATACCAATAATACCTTGAAAGTGGACTACATCGCAATGACAAGTGGTGATTTTATAGTGACTCTTGAAAATAATGTCTCAGGCGATAATGCGTTTGGAGGCAACATCGGACTCATTTTCCATTATCTGGCTTAAAGCTTTACAAATTTATACTTCAAATTCATCATATAGTTTTAGTAAATAATTTTACTCGGGTGATAAAATTGATATTGAGTTCATTATGCCGTTAAATGTATTCAAACATTGTAAATATAAAATATTATTTTCTGGAACTGCTGTATTGGCATTTATTTCGGATAGACAAGCTAATTTTGCCCGCTTTAGCGGGCTTTTCGCTAACACTTTGCTTTAACAAGGGTGGATGATTCGGGATCCAATATCCAGAGCACGCTTCAGCGATACCCAAACAATTTGTTTTATCTGACATGAATTACTAGATTTGAATTTCAATCTTTAGGTTGATAGTTTGGAGTTCAACCTTTAGGTTGTTTGTGGTTATGCGATAATACTTGAATTCTTTATATGGATTGGCAAGAACTCTAAATTGCCTAGACACGCTAAAGCGTGAACTCCAAACTGGATTCCACCCTACCACCGGCATCCCGCCAGTGACATAGATGAGACGTCCAGGCTACTTATGGTGGTGTTAACCGCTCCCGGCTAATCCTTCATTTTATCTGACATGGACTACCAGCCTTTTTGTTCTAGCTCTTCCAAGTTAACTAAGCCTAAAATTCTCTCCTCTGTTAGCATACGAGGCTCCCTTTTGTTATATTCCACACTTGAAAATTCAAACACGACAACGCTCGATACAATTTTCACCAGAATCGTCAGTAATGTATGCCTGTTTCGTGGAGCTGGTCGCTAGCGCCTTGCTTTTAAAACATCTGACATAGTTTGTTAGTGAAAATTGTTGAAAATCAAGGAGTTGAGAATGGTCTCCCTAAGATTACGAGAAATTGATCCTGAGATTGCCGAAGCGGTGGAGAATGAGTACCATCGCCAGACTGACAAGTTGGAAATGATAGCTTCGGAAAACATTGTCAGTCCGGCAGTGATGGAAGCGGCGGGATCGGTTTTGACCAACAAATATGCCGAGGGGTATCCGAAACGCCGGTATTACGGCGGTTGTACGTATGTCGATGTTGCGGAGCAGTTGGCGATTGACCGGGCGAAGGAGTTGTTCAAGGCGAAGTGGGTGAATGTACAGCCCCACAGCGGCAGCCAGGCGAATATGGGCGCTTATCTCGCGCTGGTTAATCCCTTTACCGCTGATGGTAAAAAAGTTCCCATCATGGGTTTACATCTCAATCACGGCGGTCACCTTACTCATGGCAGTCCGGTGAATTTCTCCGGACGCTTCTTCGACGTCCACGCTTATACTTTGAGCGAGAAGACCGGGCGGATCGACATGGACAACGTCGCCCGGATGGCGCATGAGGTAAAACCGAAGTTGATCGTCACCGGCGCCTCCGCCTATCCCCGTTTCTGGGATTTTGCGAAATTCCGGGAGATCGCCGATGAAGTCGGTGCTTATCTCGTCTCGGACATCGCTCATTTTGCCGGCATGGTTGCGGTTGGACTCCATCCCGATCCGCTACCGGTCAGTCATGTTGTTACCACGACCACTCATAAAACTTTGCGAGGACCACGTGGAGGAATGCTTCTCTCCAACTTTGAGGGGGGCGAGATCTTCCTCTCCGGAATGCCGAAACCGAAAACGCTCACTGAAGCAATTGACAGTTTGATCTTCCCTGGTGTCCAGGGCGGGCCGCTGATGCATATTATCGCTGCGAAAGCTGTCGCTCTCAAGGAAGCGTTGCAGCCTCAGTTCAAGACTTACATCGAACGTGTTCTGATAAACGCTCAGACTCTGGCTGACGAGTTGATCAATCGCGGTTTCAAGCTGGTTTCGGATGGAACTGACAATCACCTGATGCTGGTCGATCTTTCTAATAAAGGCATGACCGGCAAAGCGGCGGAAAAGGCGTTGGAGCGAAGCGGGATCACGGTGAACAAGAACATGGTGCCCGGGGACAAAAATACACCGTTCGTCACTTCCGGCATCCGTATCGGCACTCCGGCATTGACGACGCGCGGGATGGGACCCGATGAGATGCGACGTATCGCCGCTTGGATGGAGAAAGCGTTGACAGATGTGGAAAATAAAGAACTCCATGATTCGATCCGGCTGGAAGTGAAAGAGATGGCGTCAACATTTCCCCATTTTGCCGGATAGAAAATAAGTAACTGTTTAGTTTAAGAGAAATCTCAAGTAAGAGTCATTTTCTTCACTTCGTTCTGAATGACCAGATAGCGAAGATTTTAATGGACTAAACAGAATCAGATAAAGATCGACAAGGAGGTTTGATGAAAAGGACCTTCCGCGGAGGAACCCATCCGCCGGAATGGAAACTAACTGCCCAGTCGCTGGGAGAACGTATGCCGTTGCCGGAGGAAGTCCACATTCCCATCATCCAGCACATTGGGGCTCCGGGTAAAATAGTGGTGGCGAAGAAAGATGTTGTCAAGACAGGACAGCCGCTGACCGAAGCGGGGGGATTTGTCTCCGCACCGGCTCATGCTTCGCTCAGCGGGATGGTGACTGATGTTGGAATGTATCCCCACCCGATTGGCAGGGAAGTGAAAACGATCACGATCAAGAGTGATGGGAAGGATGAACTTCACGAATCGGTTATAGAAGACACGAATTGGACGCTTGCCGACGCCTCCGTGATCATTAAGCGTGTCCAGGCGGCTGGACTTGCCGGAATGGGAGGCGCCGCATTTCCCACGCATGTCAAACTGAGCCCACCGAAAGACAAACCGATCGACACCTTGATCATTAACGGTGCGGAGTGCGAGCCATACCTGACCGCCGATCACCGCTTGATGCTCGAGCGTCCTCACGACATCATCAAGGGTGCTAAGTTGGCGGCTAAGGCGGTAAAGGCGTCACGTATCCTGGTAGGAATTGAAGAGAACAAACCCGACGCCTATAAGGAAATGAGCGCTGCCGCGGCGGGTGAATCGAATCTCACTGTCGAAATGCTCCCAGTCAAATATCCCCAAGGCGCGGAAAAGCAGCTTATCTTTGCATTCACCGGACGAGAAGTTCCGCCTCCGCCGGGGTTGCCGATGGATGTCGGCTGTCTGGTGCAGAATGTCGGCTCCTGCGTGGCGATCTATGAGGCGGTTCGTTTTCGGAAACCACTGATCGAACGCTATGTCACTGTTACCGGCAGTGGAGTGAAACAGCCGAAGAATGTAATCGCCCGGATCGGGATTTCGGTCGCGGAACTGATCAGATTTGCCGGTGGTTATTCTGACGATGCCGCGAAGCTGTTGATGGGTGGTCCGATGATGGGCGCGGCGCAATGGACTGATCTGGTCCCCGTGATCAAGGGAACCAGCGGTATCCTGGTACTCTCGAAACTGGAAGCAGCTATTGGTGTGGAGATGCCCTGCATCAGCTGCGGAAGGTGCCTCCAAGTCTGTCCGGTCTTCCTGATACCGACTTTCATCGCCCGACTCTCCGAGTTTGAACGCTTCGAGGACGCCGAGAAAATGGGAGTTCTCGAATGTATTGAGTGCGGGGCGTGCGCATACATCTGTCCCTCAAAACGAAATCTGGTGCATTATATACGCTATGGGAAAACGTCAGTAATGGCATTAAAGCAAAAAGAACAGCAACTTAAGCGGGCTGCCGGATAAGGATTTCACGATGAGTGAACTAAAACCTGAGCAAACCAAGAAGAAAAAAGAAGCGGAAGCTTTTGTGCGAAGATTCACTCTCTCTTCATCGCCGCATCTTCGTCAGGAAGAATCCGTCTCGAAGATCATGTTCACGGTAACCTTGACTCTTGTACCTGCAGCGATCGTTTCGACCTGGATTTTCGGCTTCCGCGCGTTGCTGCTTGTCTTGATTGGAATGGCGGCGGCTGTACTCACCGAATGGGCGGTTTTAAAAATCTTCAAAATGTCGGGATCGGTTGCGGATGGCAGCGCCTTATTGACTGGACTTTTAGTCAGTTTCAACATCCCGGCGGGCACCCCCTTCTGGATTCCAGTAGTCGGCAGTTTTTTCGCTATTGCCATTGCCAAGATGCCGTTCGGTGGACTAGGGTATAATCCTTTGAATCCGGCATTGGCGGGGCGCGCTTTTCTCCTCGCCAGTTGGCCCCTCCACATGACCAAAGACTGGATTCCCGCCTTCTGGTGGAAACAAACCGGATACAACTTCTTTTCGATCAATGTTTTTCCCTCCAAGTTCATGGTGGACGGGGTCTCCTTTGCCACGCCGCTTGAAGTGACAAAGACGGCTTTGAAAATTATTCGCCACCCCGGTGGATTTCCTGGAGACATTGTTGCGACCGCCAATGTCAACCTGATGCAGATCGGTGATCAAATAATAGACTTGATAATCGGCAGGGTCGGCGGCTGCATTGGCGAGACCTCCGCGATCATCCTCCTGATCGGCGCTGCCTACCTATTTTATAAGCGATATATCAGTTGGCAGACGCCGATCAGCTTTGTGGTCGTAGTGGGATTGGGTGGCTGGATGTTTGGCGGAGGCGAGGGACTATTCAGCGGCGATCCGTTCTTTCATATTTTCGCTGGCGGCTTGATCCTCGGCGCATTCTTCATGGCGACGGACATGGTTACCTCCCCGATCACCAAGAAGGGTAGGTTATATTTCGGAATCGGCTGTGGAGTGATCACGATAGTGATACGTCTCATCGGCGGGTATCCGGAAGGTGTAAGTTATGCGATACTGTTGATGAATCTGACTGTGCCGTTGATCGACCGCTGGACGATGCCGCGTCGATTCGGACACCTCACCCTGGCTGAGAAAGGGAGCAACTGATGTTGATCGTACGGTTGAGTTTGATTTTGATGGTGATCACCACCATCGCCGCTGGAAGCCTGGCGCTTTTAAACCAGAAAACTGCGCCGATCATCGCCGAGAACAAAGCTCGACAGCAGGAGATCGCCCGAAGGGAGGTTGTCCAGTCCATCGGCGGAACTCGTTTTGAGTATGTGAATAATGAAGAGCTGCCATTTTACAAAGCGTTCGACGATGAAGGGAACTTAGTAGGTTATGTCGCCCTCGCCAAGGGTAAAGGCTATTCGAGCACGATTGAAACAGTCTGTGGGTTTGATACAAACTGGCATGTCAGCGGTTTGAAGATCACTTTCCAGCAGGAGACGCCCGGATTGGGCACGAAATCCCAGGAGATCAAGAAAGGGGAGCGGAAACCCTGGTTCCAACGACAGTTTGAGGATAAGGACGCTTTAAAAATCGCTGTCCGTCAGGATCGCGGACAGATCGATTCTATCACCGGTGCGACCATAACTTCGCGTGCCGTTACAAATTCGGTTCGAGCGGTGGCGGAAACCATCCGTGAATTAACACAAATGAATATAGAACCATGAATGAACTCTAATGAGCATAGAACCACGAATGAACTCTAATTAACACTAATACTTATACTTTTTTTAGAATCTTCTTAGTTCATTAAATTTTCCATTGAGATTTCAGAATGACTTCTGCTGAGATTTCTCTTATACTAAACAGTTGACTTTTTTATAATCGAGTTCATTCGTGGTTAATCCGTGGTTCATTCGTGGTTCATCCGTAGTTCTATGGAGGTGTCATGACCATTGGACAGGAATTCACCAAAGGGATTATCAAAGAGAATCCGGTGCTGCGGATCGTGCTGGGGATATGTCCTACGCTCGCTGTCAGCTCTTCGGTCTCCAATGCCATCGGAATGGGAATCAGCGTTATTTTCGTGCTGCTTATGAGTAACATTTTAATCAGTATAATTCGCAAAGGTACACCGAAAAAAATCCGTATTCCCATTTTTATCGTTGTCATTGCTTCATTCGTCACCATTGTGGAGATGGTGATGGCGGCGTATCAGCCGGATTTATTCAAGCGACTCGGAATTTTCGTGCCCTTGATTGTGGTCAACTGCATTATTCTCGGACGCGCGGAAGCCTTCGCCAGCCGTAACAACACCTTTCGCTCGATCATCGACGCCCTCGGGATGGGTGTCGGCTTTACCTTCGCCCTGCTCTTGATCGCCACTTTTCGTGAGATCCTGGGGAACGGCACCTGGTTGGGAATTACTGTCACTCCCCTGTCGTTTGAGCCGGTTTTATTGATGATGCTCGCCCCAGGCGCGTTTATCACTATGGGTCTTTTACTCGGTTTCTTCAATTGGATGAATGCGATTAAGGCGAAAAAAGAAAAAGCCGCCTTTATGAAGGAGAATTGACATGGATGTCTCCAAGATCATGGTCATCGTCGTCGGTGCGATTTTAATCAATAACTTCGTCCTGGCTCGTTTTCTCGGAATCTGTCCCTATCTAGGCGTCTCGAAGAAGTTGGACAGCGCAATCGGAATGGGGATGGCGGTGATCTTTGTCATGGCCCTCGCCAGCCTGGCGACTTGGATCATCTATTATTATCTCTTGGAACCGCATTCCAGCATCTGGGGTGTGGATCTGACCTTTTTACGCACCATTGCCTTTATTCTGGTCATCGCCAGCCTGGTACAATTCGTGGAGATGGTGATTCAGAAGACCGCACCCGGTCTCTATAACGCTTTGGGCATCTATCTGCCCTTGATTACTACTAATTGCGCGGTGCTGGGGGTGGCAGTATTGAATATCGATGAAACTTATAATTTCATCGAGTCGATCATCAATGGCATCGCGGCGGGGATCGGGTTTACCCTTGCGCTGATTTTAATGGCAGGCATCCGTGAACGTCTCGAGCTGGCAAACATCCCAAAACCGCTGCAAGGGGTGCCGATTGCCTTCATCATGGCGGGATTGATGGCGATTGCGTTTTTAGGATTTAGTGGATTGAGTGTGGGGTAATAATTTAACAGGGATTTACAGGATTTATAGGATATATTAGGAGCAAAGAGTGGATGCATCGGTGCTGGTGGCGATCATTTCAGTGGGGGGGATGGGTTTGATTTTCGGGGGGGGATTGGCGTTCGCCTCAAAGAAGTTTTATGTCGAAGTGGATCCTCGAGTGGAAGCGGTGCAAGAAATTCTTCCGGGCGCGAATTGTGGAGCGTGCGGTAAGCCAGGCTGCAGCGGGCTAGCCTTGGCGGTGGTTAAGGGTGAGTTGGAAGCGACTGCTTGCACTCCCGGCGGCAAAGCGGTGGCGGAGAAAATCGGCGCCATCCTCGGCGTGGAAGTGGAGACGTTGGAGGAGATGATCGCGGTGGTTCGCTGCCAAGGCACAAAGGAGCACTGTCCGGATCGTTTTGAATATCAGGGAGTACCTAGTTGTACCGCCGCAACGTTGGTCGGTAGCGGACACAAATCCTGCAATTTCGGCTGCTTAGGTTTCGGCGAATGCGTTGATGCCTGTCCCTTCGACGCCATGTATATGGGCAAGGATAAACTGCCGCGGGTGATAGCCGAAAAATGCAATGGCTGCGGCAAGTGTGTGGAAGCCTGTCCGCGCGGCATCATGGCGTTAATTCCACGTCGCACCAACATCTACATCGCCTGCGTCAACGAAAATAAAGCAAAGGATGTCCGTGCGGTTTGCGACATTGGCTGCACCGGATGTGGAGTCTGCGCCATGGAAAAGATCTGCCCCTCCGGCATAATCACCATGAACGATGAGACCAATCTGCCGGTCTTCAACTACGAGATCGATGACGAACCATTAGTCGCGGTGAACAAATGCCCAACCAATTCGCTGGTAGATAAATTGCAAGGAAAACGTCCCACCTTCTTCATCTCCGACACCAAGTGCATAGGGTCCGGGGAGTGCGCCAAGGTGTGTCCGGTGAAGAAGTGCATCGAGAAGTTGGATAGTGGAAAACATGTTATTCACGCCGAACTATGCATCGGGTGTGCGCTTTGTGAACCGGTTTGCCCCTCAGGAGCGATTAGTGTGATGGGGGCTCTGGGGCATCAAAAAATGGCGGGATGAGGAGTTATTTACAGGATTTTACGCTTACAGGTTCTTGCATCGCTTGTGGATTGGTTTGTACGTTTGTTATCCTTGTGACAGTTAGCACAAAGTTCACTTCTGGAGTGCAGTTATAATGATGCCGCGAGACTATATTCCGGTTTTATTCACCTTCCTGGTTGTTGGAGGATTCGCTTGGTTTGCTTTGCTAGTAACCCATCTCCTTGGTCCAAAACGGTATTCTCCGGAAAAAATGGACACCTATGAATGCGGTGTGGATTACCGCGAGGATGCCCGCACCCGTTTCTCGATCAAATTCTACTTGGTCGCGGTGCTCTTTGTTATCTTCGATCTGGAGGTGGTTTTCATGTATCCCTGGGCGGTTAATTTCCGCAAACTGGGAGTTTTCGGATTGGTGACAATGGGCATTTTCCTGGTGATCCTGACCGTTGGACTTCTCTATGAATGGAAAAAAGGAGCCTTGGAATGGGAGTGACACAGTGGCAGGGCGGGGAAGCGATTACCACCAGGTTGAGCGAATTTGTCGGTTGGGCGAGAAAATACAGCGCCTGGCCCATGCCATTCGCCACGGCTTGCTGCGGGATCGAATACATGGCGACCATGTGTCCGCATTACGATCAGGGACGATTTGGCTGGGAACGTCCCAGTTTCAGCCCCCGTCAAGCCGACCTCTTGATCGTGATCGGAACTATATGTCTCAAGATGGCTCCAGTGCTGCAACGAATCTATGAGCAAATGGCAGATCCGCGTTATGTCATCAGCATGGGCGCCTGTGCCAGTTGCGGCGGGATGTTCGATACTTACAGCGTCGTGCAGGGCGTCGATACACTATTTCCGGTCGATGTCTATGTTCCCGGCTGCCCGCCGCGCCCCGAAATGCTCATGATGGGCTACTTGAAACTTCAAGAAAAGATTCAGCGAGAACGGTTGGAGAAAAGAGGATGACCCGAGAAGAATTGACGCAGAAATTCTTTGCCGCGGCTAAAGAAAAATTCGGCGAGAAAATCGTCTCCACTTATATAAACTACGATATTCCAACAGTGGAATTGCAACCGGATATTCATCGCTCTTTCGCCTCCTGGTTGAAGAGCGACCCTGAATGGGAATTCGGGCACTTCATCGACATCACCTCCATCGATTATATGAAGACCCGCGAAAAACGGTTTGCCATTATTGTCCACGTTCGCTCGCATAAACTCAATTTTAAAATCTGTTTCCGCACCTCGGTTGGAGAAGAAGCTCCACACATCGATTCCTTGTATCCGGTTTATCTTGGAGCCTTGTGGTCGGAGCGGGAAGTGTATGACTTGATGGGAATTATCTTCAAAGATCACCCGCGGATGACCCGGATTTTGAATCCCGATAACTTCGAAGGTCATCCGCTGCGAAAAGATTTCCCAGTCAAAGGGATGCACCGCGGCAGTTTTCCCAGAGGAACCGTGATTTCCAATAAACGCCGTGAACCGGTGATGACAAAAGAGACTCGCCCGCAGCCGCTTGACACCCTGATGCCGCGCACGCCTATTGAAAAGAGACGCTCCCCGATTCGTGAGGAGGCTGAGAAAAATGCTTAAACAGGTGATCGATCAGACCATCGCAGAAACTCAGCCGAAGGAAGTTCGTGACCTCTACGATCTGAATCTTGGTCCCTCACACCCCGCCATGCACGGCATCTTTGAGAATCGTGTGAAATTGGATGGCGAACGGATAGTCAAGTGTGAATCCCACATCGGTTATTGTCACCGCAGCTTCGAGAAACTCGCCGAGCATTACAGTTACAACCAGGTGAACACCATCACCGATCGGATGAATTATGTCTCCTCGATGGCGAACAACATCGGTTGGACTTTGGCGGCGGAGAAACTGCTCGGAATCGAGGTTCCCAAACTGGTGCAGTATGTCCGGGTGATCATGTTTGAGGTCAATCGAATCATCGACCATTTTGTCTGTAATGGAATTCTCGGCGTCGATGCTGGAGCATACACCGGATTCCTCTATTTCTTTGAACATCGAGAAGCGGTCTATAAAATCTTCGAGCGGATGGTGGGCGCGCGTCTGACCACCAACTTCGGACGAGTTGGCGGATTGGATCGTCCACTCTATCCTGAGTTCAAGCAGGACATGCTCGCCTGGATAAAACCGATCCCGAAAGTTATCAAGGAATTTAATACCTTACTGACACGTAACCGTATTTTCATCGACCGTTGCAAGGATGTCAGCCCGATCAGCGCCGCGCGGGCGATGGAATACGGCTTTACCGGTCCCAACCTTCGCGCCGCCGGGGTGAATTATGATCTCCGTAAGAATGAACCTTACAGCAGCTATGAAGATTTCGACTTTGAGGTGCCGCTCGGAAGCACCGGCGATGTCTATGACCGTTACATGGTGCGCATGATCGAAATGGAACAGAGTCTGAAGATAATCGAGCAGGCGGTCAACAATCTTCCCGAGGGTCCCTGGCATGCTGATGTCCCGGAAATCTTCCTGCCGGAAAAGAAGCATGTCTATTCCAATATGGAAGCGATGATCCATCACTTCAAGATCATCATCCACGGTATCCATCCTCCCAAAGGCGAAGTCTATTCCGCGGTTGAAGCTCCGAATGGAGAGTTAGGATTCTATTGCGCTTCCGATGGCGGACCGACACCCTATCGGCTCCATTTCCGCTCGCCATGCCTCTATTATTATCAGAGCGTGGAGGAGTTGCTGACCGGCGGACTGATTTCCGATGCCGTGATGACCATCTCCAGCTTGAATGCCATTGCTGGTGAGTTGGAAAGGTAGGGGTGAGGAGTGAGGAGTGAGGGGTGAGGTTTGAGGGGTGAGAAAAAGTAATTTTTCTTGGTGTGCCTTCGTGTGCCTAAGTGGATAAATAGTTTTTAAATAAGTAGGAGTCGAGAAGGATGACCTTCGAGCTTTCCGTGGAGAATCGAGAACGCATTTTAGAGATCGCCAAGCGTTACCCGCATTCGAGGTGCTGTATTTTACCAGCCTTGCACATTGTTCATCATGAATACGGGTGGGTGAGTAGGGAAGCGTGCGAATATATCGCGGAACTGCTGAATATAGCGCCGGTTTACCTGTATGAAGCGTTGACCTTCTATACTTATTTCCCTCAGAAACCGGTCGGCAAGTATCGTATTCAATTCTGCCACAACATCGCCTGCAATCTGCGCGGGGCGGAGGAATTGATCACGCATCTCGAAGAAAAACATGGCATCCGTGAGGATGAAACCACACCGGATGGCTTATTCACCTTGACTCGAGCGGAATGTCTGGGTGCCTGCGGAAATGCTCCTGTGATGCAGGTTAATGATGATTACTATGAGAATCTGACGATTGAGGAGCTGGATAAATTGATCGAAGGGTGGCGCCGGGCAGCCGGGAATGGGAAACACTAATATATGACATGATAAAAAGGCATATCATTCATGGCATTGGAAAAAATTATATTCAAGGGCATCGATATCCCCCAGAATTTCAACCTCGAGACTTATGAGAAGCACGGTGGATATGAAACCCTGAAAAAATACTTCAAGGACAAAACACCACCATCTGAAGTCATCGAGATCGTGAAGAAAAGCGGGCTGCGTGGACGCGGCGGGGCGGGCTTTCCCACCGGACTGAAATGGAGTTTCGTCCCGCAAAACACGGGAAAACCCAATTATTTACTCTGTAATGCCGATGAATCTGAACCGGGCACCTTCAAGGATCGTGAGATCCTGGAAAAATCGCCTCACCAGTTGATTGAGGGGATGATTCTCTCTGCGTATGCTTTCCGCGCCAACACCGCCTATATCTATATCCGCGGCGAATTTGTCAAGGGTTGGAAGATGGTGGAACATGCCCTGGAACAGGCGCGCCAAGCGGGATATATAGGTAAGAACATTTTAGGCAGCGGTTTTGATCTGGACATCTGGACTCATCGCGGCGGGGGAGCGTACATCTGCGGCGAAGAAACTGGATTGATCGAGAGTCTCGAGGGCAAACGCGGGATGCCACGGATCAAGCCGCCCTTCCCCGCGGTCGAAGGTTTTTTCCGTTGTCCTACGGTTGTTAATAATGTTGAAACTCTTACGGTAGTTCCTCTAATTCTAAAGCATGGCGCCGAATGGTATCATCAATGGGGCACCGAGAAGAGTGTCGGCACCAAGCTGTGGAGTGTCTGCGGGCATGTGGCGCGTCCGGGGGTTTATGAAGTACCGCTCGGTTATCCGATGAAGAAATTCTTTGAGGAGGAACTCGGCGGTTGCTGGAAGGGACGCAAGCTGAAAGCTGTGATCCCCGGCGGCAGTTCAACTCCCTGCATGACCCCGGAAGAATTCCTCGCTTGCAATATGGATTATGAGAGCCTCGCCGAACACGGCAGCATGTTGGGTTCCGGCGGGATGATTGTCATGGATGAGACTACCTGCATGGTCGAGATGTCTACGGTTCTCGCGCAGTTTTATCATCACGAGAGCTGCGGACAGTGCACACCATGTCGTGAGGGCACCGGCTGGGTTCATCGAATGCTGCTGGATATCGAAGCCGGACAGCCGCAGCCAGGTGTCAAAGATCTGATGTTGGATGTCTTCACGGAGATCTTTGGTACGACTGTCTGCCCGCTTGGCGACAGCATCGTCATGCCGATCAAGAGCATGATCGAACGTTGGCACGAGGAATTTGATTATTACATTCGTGAAGGAAAGTCGATGATCACCGGCAAGACCCGTCTGGCGAAGCGGCGGATCGAGAAAAAACCCGATCTCTATCGCCGCGGGCAGCCGTTTAATTATCCGCATCCGGAGGATTACTATTCTTCGCTTCCTGGACGAGCGCATGTGCCTGCTGGGTGAGTAAGCGATAGAAGCAGTCATTCTGAACGAAGTGAAGAATCTATGTTTCGTTTTTGCTGTCTAAAATAAATTTCGAACTTTCAAATGCTCCTTGATAAATAAAGATTTAGGTCAGACTTTTACCAGATTTTGAAATTTTTTTGTTCATAATCCAGCGTTTGATGTACTAGATAATGCTAAATGCGGTAAGGCTGGCGTCAGCGGCGGAATCTCAAAAGGTTCATCCAGCCAAGTCCATAAGTCCCGATAAATGAATAAGTTCAATCGCAGCAACGCTATTAAATTCGACAACGACCAGCCAAATGCGGGCTGGTTGCTAGCGCCTGGCTTTAGCCCTGTCTATTCATCATAAGTCTTGGAAGCCGCTCCAGGACTGGGAATGCAGGTATGTTTATGTTAGTAAAT
>CAZCRQ010000042.1:0-2939 GCA_964501095.1 uncultured bacterium
ATTTAGATGAAACAATCACTTATATTAGTATTTATAGTCATAGTTTTAACTCAAATAATCTTGGCATTACCTCCACCATTATTGGATTTAAATTTCCAGGCGGAAACAACCGATAATCTGTTCGCCGATAGTGTCAGCCTGGCTGACAGTCATCTCTCGCTAACCCTGGATATTGAACAAAGCCTCGACCGTTCCATCAAGGTTTTTTACTCCGGAATTGTGGATGGCTATCATGAAATCAGCTCGCTTAGTTCGGCATTTAACCAGGGCGGCTTGGATTTCAACCTGGATTATAAAGACAATACTAATGTCTGGATGCAGGCGGGAGGTTCGGATTTGCAATACAGGCAGGAGTTTTCTCTCTATAATCGCCAGCAGGTGTTTCTCAGCGCTGGAGGCGCTTATCAATATAACGACGCTGTCTCCCTGAGGATTATGGGCAATGCCGACTGGACAGCTTTTCCCTCTTACACCGATACCGCTTCCGTCGATTATCGCAATTTACAGTCAGCGATGGGGATGAATATCGGTTTCAAAATGCCGATAGGATTGGATTTTGAAACAGGATATCAGCAACGATACTATTACAAGATGAGAGACTCAAACAATAAGGAAAGCCAGGTAAATACATCGTTTTTCTTCGCGAATTTCCGGATTTCGACCCAAATAACCCGAAGCACCGGCGCGAGTATTCAATGTACCTGGAGAGATCAACTTGCCAACGACCGACCGAGCTTACGCATGTTGTACTTGAATGGCGTCGACCCGAGCGATCTGCTCTGGGATGGATGGTTGATCGATGCAACAATAACTCGTTATCTATCGCCTTGGAAGATACAATTGATTACAAGTTACAGTAATTTGGATTTCGTGGAAATTTCCCTATCATTGCCCAGAATTCCAAATTTGAAGAGAACCATTCACCGTAAAGATGACCAGTATCAGGCAGCGATAAGCGGTCAACGTATTTTCCTGGTTGAATCCATACCTATGCAAGTTATATTATATAGTATTTACATATTGGAAATAACCCAATCGAATGATCCATATTATACCTATACCTCCAATTCATTCCAAGTGGGATTCACATTTCGTCCAATTTGGTAAATTTGAATAATAAAAAGAAGGCTCTTCCACAATGCTAGGTTTGTTCATTGAGATTACTCGTGGATTAGATTATATTTTTCCTTCAAGTACAAAACATTGTCGCGCAAACAAGGAGGATCGAGGTGTTTAATCAAAGCAATGAGGAGTCACTACCCAAGATATCCCTTTACGATATGGTAAAACAGGCAGCGGCTCATCTGAATGGACATGCGCGCACTAGCGAGCATAGCTCTCGTATCGAGTTGCGCACTTCAGATCACATGGTGGATACATACATCTCTTTTATTGAATCGAACATTACAGAAGTGAATCTCGATATCCACGCTTCCATGTTTTATCGCAACCTCAACAGTACGCTTTGCGAAATCCGGTTTATCGACATCGACACTCTCTATGTCTGTTTTCAACCGAGCGGATTGGTCTCATTTGTTCAATCCACAAATGATAGATACAGTGTGCTCAATGTGAATACAACTGGGATTATCTCTTCAATAACCGGCGCGGAAAAACGAGTTTGTGATCAGGAAAAACCGTCACATCGTGCAGAGCCGACAGGTCAGGATCGGAGGTCTTTTTACCTGGTAAGAACTCGTAGGGGAGCTACAGATGAGGGATAAGTATCGGAACCTGTTTATATTGTTTTAGTATTGATTATAATTGGTTTCATGTGATTTAATCTATTAAAGTCGACATAATCTTTCAAGCGCTTCTTCAATTCTGTCATCCGGAGCGGTGACTGCCGTCCGTATAAATCCTCGCCCCCGCTCCCCAAAACCGCGCCCTGGGGTGAGGATCACCCCTTTTTCCAGCGCTTTTTCCACAAATTCCAAGTCATCATTTACTTTTGCCCAGATAAAAAAGGTCGCCGGAGATGGATAGACTTGCTGGATTCCGTCGATTGAGCGAAATGCCTCTTCAACAAATTTTTTCCGCTTCCCATAGAGTTTGTGGGAATTCATTATCTCTTCAGGAGGGAATGAACCCTGGTAATGCTCAAGGGCATCCGCCATCGCCCGTTGGATGAAAACCTGTGTGCCGCTGTCAACCTGGGTTTTAATCCTCACCATCGCCTCGAGAGCCTCCGCCTCGCCAACCGCAAATCCGACACGATACCCGGTACAGTTCATCATCTTCGATAAGCTGTGCAGCTCGACAGCTTTTCGAGTGTAACTAATAAGGGAGGGGGTGCAATAATTATCGAATGTCATTTCGCAATATGCAGCATCCCAGACCACCAGGGTTTCCGGATGGGATTCACTAAAATCTGCCGCCAGCCGATAAAAGCTTTCCGGAGCAATGGCGCCGGTGGGATTGTTCGGATAATTTAAAAAAAGAATCGAGGCTCCCTCAGCTTCCTTGAGATCAGGAAGAAAAGATGTTTGGGGAGTCAGCGCCAGATTTAATGGATTTGCATCGTTGAGAATCGCGCCAGCGCCGTGATAGACCGGATAACCTGGATCAGGAACAGCCACACTATCACGGGGATTCACCAAGGCGCGTGACAAATCAGCCAGACCTCCCTTCGAGCCAAGTGTGATCACCACTTCACGCTCAGGATCAAGTTCAACCTCGAATCGCTTAAGAAACCATCGCGCCACCGCCTTACGTACCTCAACATCTCCACGGCTCGAAGGATAGCGATGGGCATCAGGATCATCGAGATGATTCTTTATCGCTTCTTTCAGGAATCCTGGGGGAGGAAGGTCGGGATCCGCAATTCCCAGGTTGATCAGGTCGATTCCCCTTTTTCTAAGTTCAGCCGCTTTTGCTTCCAATTCAGCGAACAGATAAGAGGGCAGGCGATGAAGTCGATTTGCTGTTTGCATTAATGG
>CAZCRQ010000042.1:3039-13736 GCA_964501095.1 uncultured bacterium
GGACGGCTGACACCACCTTTTACTAAGCAGTTTCAAGCATCTTAAGCAAAACTTCTTTTCAATATCGTGTTTCGCGCCCAACGCGCCGCGCCATGTAAGGCATCCTCACGCGGTTGAATGATTCGCGGACCCCAATCTCGCTGAAGTGTCAGATCTTCTGGAGGATACTTCGCCATTTTTCCCGCGAGCATTATTTCGCTGGATTGGGAAGGTGGCTGCCCGGGCTCCTGAGGATCCGAGCGAGCGATCGCCTGTGGACGGTTGTCCGATTCGGTTTGCGGCATCTCCAGAGCATAGTCAAGCAGTCTTTTTTCTATGCCGCTCCTCAGCAAGTCGCCCGCTCCCTCCGCTACTCCTCCGAGCAAAGCCACTTCCAGCTCAATCGGGGGAATTTTCAATTTTTTAGCAGTATGTATGGCGAGTGATCCCAATTCTTCTCCCGCTCGATATAGGATCGACAAAGCAATTTCATCACCGGAACGTGCGGCTTCGGTAACTCGTTCTGAAAGCTGCGAAATCTGCTTACGATCAAACAGGGGATCGTAGATGATTCCCAGAATATCGGTCGTGTCGTTGATTGAAAATGCCTCGAGCAGAGGCTGTTTCATCATGGTCTCTCTACCGGATTCTGCGGCGTTGAGTGTTTCACGTATCATCTCCCTGCCGATCCACCAGGCGCTTCCTTCATCGCCCAACATCCATCCCCATCCACCGGCGCGCGCCTCTTCACCCGCTGCATTGCGCCCGTAAGCGATCGAGCCTGTCCCGGCGATTAAAATTACCCCAGGATCACTTTCAAAGGCGCCATACTGGGCGATGAAGGCATCGTGAGAGACCAAGGAAAGACAGCCCTTCCAGCGTTGTTGAATCCAATCTTCGAGCAAATTGCGCGCTTTTTCACTTCCCGCACCGGCAGCGCCCGCGGCGACAACATCAAACCAACTGGAAGTCAACTCCGATTGTCCCACCAGATTAGACACAAGTGAATCGATTATTCGTTGAAATTGTCGCTGAGTGGTTTGACGCAGATTCATTCCCGGTGCTTCGGCTGTCGCCAACTCAATTCCACTGAGATTGGTAAGCAGCGCTTTGGTTCGGGTGGCGCCAATATCCAACGCCAGGATCAGGCTGGAGCGTGAGAAGAGCACTGAGGATCACCTCCCGTTCATCTTTTGACGACGTTCAATCGCTCGGCTGCGGGCAAAGGTTTTCGCTCTGATTTTATCCTGCGGACGACGGAGCGCATCGGTATTGCCAGGGTGACGGCGATAACGGTAGGCGACCTGGTGTACTCGATCCACCGAATATCGTTCACTCACTTTCAGCACCAAGTCGTAATCCTCACCGTAATTCGGGAAGTCAACTTCATTGAAGCCGCCGAATTCCTCGATTACGCATTTATGCCAGACACGCACCGCCCCAGCCCCATCCACCCGTAAGATATTGTTCTCATTGTATTCAAGATGCTTGATAACGCCAAATTCTTCCAGTGTTACTCCTTTATCATCCATCAATTCGTAATAACTGATCGCCAAGGCGCAGGTTGGATGACTTTCAAGATGCGAGACCATCGTTTCAAGAGTGGCTGGCGTGTACTCATCATCCGAATCCAACTGGGCAATGTAACGTCCTCTCGCCTCTCGGACTCCCAGATTCAACGCTTTTGCGATCAGGTTGACCTTGTTTTCGAGAAGTCGAATGCGTTGATCCTGCCGGCAAAATCTTGTGGCGACTTCCCGGGTAGAATCCGTCGAAGCATTGTCAACGATGATGATTTCAAAATTCTGGAATGAACCGTTTAAAATTGAGTCGATTGCTTTGGGGAGGAATCGGGCACGGTTGTGGACGGGAATGATAACCGTGACCAGAGGCTGTCCGGGATTCAGCGGAACCGGCTGTACTTTCTCCGGTTTCAGATCGATCCAGGCTCCACGGCGATGCAGGCAGCGGTAAAATACCTCTTCGATCTCCTTTTCTTCTTCCGGTCCGAGAAATAGATAGCTGAAACCGCCAAATCGTCCCCTGCCGGGATAGAATAATTTTTCAGCGCTCGATGTTTCCTCGGTTTGCCGAACCTGGAACAGAGGCTGCTGAAGGTGCACGATAGGTCCAATTTCCGCCAATTTCAACCGTAAATCATAGAAGGCGGCATAACGCAGGGAAATATCCGCTCCACCGATTTTCTCCAATGCCCAGGCGGGAAATCCCCAAGCGACTCCAAAATCTTCGCGTTCTGTCAAATCGTCACCAAGGGGATATATTTCTGTCAGAATATCTTCAACCATATAATCAGCGACGAACAATCCCGCTTCAGGATTTTCGTTAAAAGCCCGGGCAATTTTCTCGGGGGCGGTGCGGTCGTGGAGACGTACTCCTGGAGGAATCCAGAGATACAAGTCCGCAATCGCATGACGTCTTCCCACTTCCAAAAAGGCGCCAACCGTAGTACCGGTGCAGAGAACCGGTTTCACATCGGGACCAATCGGGCTCTCTTCATCCGGTCGATGGATGTAAACAATTGGACTTGAAGATCGACGCAGGCTTTGCAAGGAACGGACGATCATGTCCGGTTGGGCGCCGGCGGCAGGCAAAAGTGCGTAGATGATTGGACTATGCACCTGGACTCCAACTAAAAAATCCAAAGCCCAAAGACAGGGCTCTGGGCTTGTAAGATTCCTTATTCTTCAATTCTTTCAGAATGACGTGCCGATTAGGATTTTCGGTCAATAACTAGATTTCGAATGATTCTTTCGCGTAGTCGCTCACTTCAGGGATCGCAATCCCACGTTTTACTTCAAGACTCCAGATTTCTTCCAAGATCGGTATGCCGAATTCGGGCGTGATCCGGGAATAGAGGAAGAAACGATTGCCCCATTGGGCGACCAGTTTATCCTCTTTAAGAGCGTTTTCTATTTCGACTTTGGTTTGCAGTTTACGATAAGCTTTACCGACCACATAGACCGCTGAACCAAATTCATTACGTTTAATAATGTAATTGATTCCATACATTCGTTTAAAGTTGTTGGTGCGCACATAGTATGGTTTGGGCAAGCGGTTCTTGACCAATTCGAAGATTTCTCGCGCACGCTCTTCACCGGTTTTTTCTTTCTGCTCTGGTGTGTTGTCCATGGCTCTCATTTCAGTAATGTCAGTGAATTAAGGCTTCGTTATGACCCTTTAATATAATCATGCTCCTAAAAATCTGCAAGAGCAAAGAAGCGGGCTCGGCGCTTAGGTTATGTTTGGAGTTCAACCTTTAGGCTGTTTTCCAACGACACGCTGAAGCGTGAACTCCGAACTACCGACTTCGTTTTTTAATAGCATGGCTTTATATTGATAATTCTGATGATGCCATTTATTCGGCGCTGGAAAAGTATCAGGGTAACTCTGGCGAGAAAACAATTTCCACAAAACAAAATCATGAGCACAATTATATGGTTTCGTTCTCCCCGCAGGTAATTTCAACTCAAGATTCTGTAATTGAGAAGATGCGCAAACATCCCCTGGCGACGTCAATCATCATTGCCGCAGGATTGCGTCTCCTGGCGGTCATCTTCGCCAAAGGGTATATGGCGATGGATGACCATTTTTTGGTGATCCGTGTCGTCGATTACTGGCTGCACGGCATCCCGTTCTGGTTTGAGGGCGGCGCTCCGATAGCCAGGGGTGTTATTTATCAATATACTTTATATGCCCTGATGTGGGGATTGAAGCAAATGAGTTTGACAGATCCATCCATCGTCATGTTCATCATTCGTTTTCTTCATGCTGTCTGGTCGTTGACTTTAATTCCGCTGATGTATTTTGGATTACGAAAATACGCCGATCAGCGCGCTGCCTGGTTGGGAACCATGCTTGCGTCGATTCATTTCCTGATGCCGTTCCTGGCGGTGAGAAACCTGGTAGAAGTTGTCTGTCAGCCTTTTCTCTTTGGTGGTTTGTTGCTTCTTGAAGTGGAGGTGAAGGAAAAGAACCGTCCGAAATTCCTATTTTTGGGTGGAATTTTACTGGGACTGGCATTTATGGTGAGAATTCAAACTGCGCTCTGCCCAATCGCAGTTTTCTTTGTTCTGCTTATACTTCATAAATGGAAACCGCTTTTGTTTTTCTCGCTGGGTGGAATAACTGTTCTCTTGATCCAGGGAGTGATCGATTATATCTCGTTTGGATTTTTTCTTAGTTCAGTGGTTTATTCGCTGGGATATCAATCGACCATAGTTCATTCATTTATCACCAATCCCTGGTATACATACATTCTAACGGTGCTGGGGATTTTCATTCCGCCTTTCTCAATCTTGATCTTTCCGTGGGTGGCAAAGACTGTGCGCCGGCTCCCGCTGATCTTTTGGGCGACTATTTTCTTTTTTATCATCCACAGCCTGATTCCTCAAAAGCAGGAGCGTTTTCTGCTGCCGCTTTTTCCCTTGCTGATCTTCCTTTTGACCGTGGGTTGGTCGATGGTTTCTTGGAGGGAGAAAAGATGGGTTCGAGGATGCTGGAATTGGATGTGGGGAGTTAATCTTATTCTGCTCCCCATGGCGACGTTTAACTATTCTCAGAAAGCGCGCATTGAACCCCTGATTGAACTCAGTAAATTGCCCGAGGTGAATAAGGTAGTAGTTGAAAGCATCGAGAATCCGACCTGGCTGCCGGAGTATTATGATCAGAAACATCAGCCGGAAGGCACATATAAGTACATTTTTCACCCGGAGGATTATGACCGATTCGCAAGTGAGATGGAAATGGTCGGTGAGGGGAATCCATCCCCTTATACTCACGCAATTATTCTGACTCACCAAGACATTGAGGCTCATAAGGAACGTCTGGAAGCGATATTTGGACCACTTACCTTAATACGTCATGTCGGTCCGAGCTTGGCGGATTGGATTCTCCATAAAATGAATCCGACTCACAATCACAGCAAGGAATCATGGGTTTTTAAAATTGAAAACAAATCTAAAATTAAATAGGTCTTATTGATCTTAAAGTACCATAATTCAAAGGACTTTTACAATGTTTACCGAAGAGATTCGCCAGTTTTTCAAGCAAGATGTGAAAGGACGTTTTTTACGTTATGTCCAGATTTACACAACATCGGATGAAAACAACCAGGAGACACCTTCGACAGAACGTCAATTCGATTTGGCGCGGCTGCTGGAGAAGGAGTTGCGTGAGCTTGGATTGCAGGATGTGGTTTGCGATGAAAATGCGTACGTTTATGGCACTCTACCCGCATCACCCGGTGTCAACGCTCCGGTAATTGGTCTGTTGGCTCATATTGACACTTCTCCTGATCAGCCGGGTGAGAATGTCAAGCCGATTGTTCATGAGAATTGGGATGGCAGCCCGATTTCTTTCCCTGATGATCCGGAGCTGTTTTTAACCATTGCTGACAGCCCGGAGTTGAAGCATTTTTTAGGAGAAAACATCATCACCGCTTCGGGAAAGACACTTCTGGGCGCCGATGACAAGGCGGGAGTGGCGGAGATCATGAGTGCGGCGGCGACACTTAGCAAATTCCCCTCAATACCGCATGGAGAAATCCGGGTAATCTTCACCCCTGATGAAGAAATCGGACGGGGGACAGTTAAAATCAATCGTGATAAATTGCCTCTGTACTGCTATACCCTGGATGGCAGTTTTCCGGGAGAAATTGAAGGTGAGAATTTTGATGCCTGGCGCGCCGACATTCAGTTCAAAGGAGTCGGAGTGCATCCTGGTTACGCCAAGAATAAGATGATCAATGCCTCCGCAATTGCCAGTCGGTTTGTCGCTGCACTTCCCGAATGGCAAACCCCAGAGCACACTGAAGAGAGAGAGGGATTTTTTCATCTTGTCTCGATCAATGGTGATTTTGAAAACGCAAAAGTAACCTTGATTATCCGTGATTTCGAGGAGTCGATCAACAAAAAACGATTAGACTTGCTTGAAAGCATGAAAGTAATGTTTGAGAAACGATATCCTGGTTTGGTAATCACACCTAAAATCACCCATCAATATGAAAATATGCGTGAAGGTATAGCCAAGCATCCCCAAATGATCGAACGGGCGCAACTGGCTATCGAAGATGCCGGAATCAAAGTGATCCACAAGCTGATCCGCGGTGGAACCGACGGGGCGCGGTTGACTCAACTGGGACATCCAACCCCGAATCTGTTTTCCGGGGGATTACTTTTTCATTCCCGGCGTGAATGGATCGCAGAATCCAGCCTCACCAAAGCAGTAGAGACAATTTTGCACCTTGCCCGACGGTGGAGTGAAATCACTTGAGAGAATTAGGACTTATAAGTGAGAATCTGTATCGGTTCATATAAATCTCATCAATGGAGTCATTCTGAATGACTAAAACATGAAGGTAGTGCATGAACTAAGCGGTTGTATAAGTGAAATATGTTTGACATGTCCCTTAATTCCTACGGAAAATTATGGCATCAGATTGAGTGCCTGGTGAGCGTCTCCGGCAAGATATTATTTGCTGTGAGCGGGGGCGGGGATTCGGTCGCCATGCTTTATCTCTGCCTGCCTCCTTCAGAACAGCGAGATCGTCTGGTCATCGGCTATGTCCATCATGGAACCGGCTCTCATGCAGATGAGGCAGAAAAGCATGTCTGTTCTTTAGCGAAAAACTTAGGAGTCCGTTTCATTTCAGAGAGAATTGCCATCCCAGCGGATCGCATCGGAGAAGTAGGTTGGGAAGCCGCGGCGCGGGAGGGACGATATACAGCGCTCGATCGAATGGCTGAGCGTGAGGGGTGTGAACTCATCTTGCTCGGACACACTCTGGACGATCAAGCGGAAGGAATGCTGCTCTATTTAATGCGCGGGGCGGGAATTTCCGGGCTGGCATCGATACGAAGTTCTTACGGCAAATACTATCGTCCTTTAATTCGCTATCGTCATCGTGAATTGATCGACTTTTTAGAAGAGCGAGGAATTGCCTATCTCGAAGATCCGAGCAATCAAGATCAGCGGTTGACGCGAAATCGCATTCGTCACACACTGCGTCCGCTCATCGAACAGCAATTTGGCGCCGGCGGGTGGAAAAACATTGCCCGTAGCGCCGGTTTCTTTGATGAATTTCTTGAAATACTGGAAGCAGAGACGGATCGTGCCTTTCACTCGGTGTGTAAATGGAGAAGAAGCCGATGGATAGCGCTTGATAAACATCTTCTATCAGAGTATCTTCAAGGATTAAAGATCAATTTACTGCATCATGCCTTTGCATACGCAGCGGGTGTTGACTTTCAGCTTTTTCATGTCCCGCGAAAGGTCTTGATCAGCCTAAATGAGTTTCTCTGCGCGCATCCTGGCGAGGTGAAAAAATTAGCTTATGGTGTAATAGCCAGATTGACAGACAACAGCTTGATCTTTGATGGCATAGCTTATTCTCCAGAGCAAATCTGGCAATTGCCGGGGGAGATTACTCTGCTTGATGGCACAGTTTTAAACGCCAGATGGAGAGATGCGGCTGAGTTTAAGGGGATCAGTCCAGACCCGGGAAAAGTGGAATATATTGATAGTACAAGTGTTGGAAACCAAGTAGTTGTCCGTCCTTGGAGGAATGGTGATCGTTTTGAACCGCTGGGTCGTCCCGGGCAGCAGGTCAAAATTACCCATGTTTTAAGCGGATCAGCCAGGAAGAAATCGGGACCTTTGTGGGTTACTTTAACAAACGATAGAATTTTTTACGTAGTCGGGCATCGAATCGCCGATTTTTGCAAGGTTCAGAAGTCGACAAAGGAAGTCTGGCGGATTACCTGCGAACAGTAGCATTAGGAGTCATTTTTGGCTGATAAAAAGCCGTCACCAAAATCAGAAGGTCCAGGACCGGAGGATCGTTTCGATTGGAAACGCGCTGCGCGAACAATCGGATTCTGGATTTTTCTTATCATAACCGTAATCGTCATCTCTTCATATTATGGGAATTCCCATTCGGATTTGAAGGAAAAAACGTACTCTGAGTATCGCCAGTTGTTGCTGGATCGTTCAATCGTGCAAGCAGATGTGGTCGAGCGGGAATTTCGCGGTACTGATAAGAATGGCAATAAATTCAAGACTATGCTTCCTTTTGTTGAGCAAGCGCAAGTGGATGAATGGGAGTCACTTGGCATAGCTGTCACGTTCAAGGAACGAACGACGAACTGGTTCGGTTACATTCTCACTTCAATTTTTCCCTGGGTGGTTTTGATCTTTTTCTGGTTTTTCCTAATGCGGCGTATGCAAGGTGGGGGCGCCAAAGGCATCTTTAGTTTTGGTAAGAGTCGAGCGAAACTGGTCAGCGACAATCGCCCGAAAGTTACCTTTGAGGATGTTGCCGGTGGTGAGGAGGCAAAGGAAGAACTGCAGGAGATTATTCAATTTCTCAAGGATCCGAAGAAATTCCAGAAGCTGGGCGGCAGGATACCGAAAGGTGCATTGTTGGTGGGACCGCCTGGCACCGGGAAAACGTTGATGGGACGTGCGATTGCGGGTGAAGCGGGTGTGCCGTTCTTTTCCATGAGCGGGGCGGATTTTGTCGAGATGTTTGTCGGTGTTGGCGCCAGTCGAGTACGGGATCTCTTCGACCAGGGCAAGAAAAATGCGCCTTGCATCATTTTCATTGACGAGATCGATGCGGTGGGACGTCAGCGCGGCGCCGGACTCGGCGGCGGACATGATGAACGCGAACAGACCTTGAACCAACTTCTGGTCGAGATGGATGGTTTTGAATCCAATGAAGGCGTGATTTTAATCGCCGCGACCAACCGTCCCGATGTGCTCGATCCCGCGCTGTTACGTCCCGGACGCTTTGATCGGCAAATCGTCGTCGATCGTCCCGATGTTCGAGGACGTGAGGGGATTCTTAAAGTACATACAAAGAAGATCCCGCTCGGCGATGATGTCGATTTAAAAATTCTTGCTAAAGGCACGCCGGGATTGGCGGGCGCGGATTTGGCGAATCTGGTGAATGAAGCGGCATTGAATGCTGCTCGTCGCGATGCCAACAAAGTTACCATGTTCGATTTCGAGATGGCGAAAGACAAGGTGATGATTGGCACTGAACGTCGGAGTATGTTGATCAGCGATGAAGAGAAAAAACTGACTGCATATCATGAAGCCGGTCATGTGCTGGTGGCGATGCTGCAGCCGGGAGGCGATCCGGTGCATAAAGTGACCATTATCCCTCGTGGACACGCACTCGGGGTGACCCATTTTCTCCCGATTGATGAAAAACATTCCTGGGCGAAAAAATACATCGAGAACAAACTGGTTCACCTGGCAGGAGGACGTGCGGCGGAACGGCTGATCTTCGATGACTATACCAATGGCGCCGCAGCGGACATCTCACAAGCGACCGAAATCGCGCAAAAGATGGTCTGCGATTGGGGGATGAGTGAAAAAATCGGTCCACTGGCGCTGGGACGAAAAAATGAGGAAATCTTTCTGGGACGAGAGATCGCTACACACCGCGACTTTTCCGATGCTACCGCCATGGCGATCGACCGGGAGGTCAAACGGATCATTCAGAATGCGCAAAATACGGCGATGGAGTTGATCAGCAACAACCTTGACAAGTTGCACCTGATCGCTACTACCCTTCTCGAAAGGGAAATCCTCGATGGTGATGACATCAAGATCTTAATGACCGGCAAATCGCTGCCTCCTCTCAGCAAGCCGAAACATCGTCCAAGGAAGCGTTATTCACGTCGCCCCACCACTCCACGACCTGGTTCCAATACACCTCAAACCGGACAAAAATCAGCGCCTAATGCCGACTCCAAGAAAAATGTCACTGAGCCAGCTTCCTCCCGTTTAGAGAAAGTCGATGAGGTGCTGAAGAAGATCGAAGCGCAAGAGAAATCCCCATCTTCAGTAAATAAGGATCATCGCCAATCTGCACAGAAATGATTCCCGTACGGTCGACATACACTGAATACAGTCTAATAAAGAGCAAGATCAGTTGGCGCCACGGGATTCATTGCGTTGTCGCCATTTTTCTGCTGACCTTCCTCTTTACCGGATGTGTTGTGGTAAAAGAATCCCCAATCACCATCGATGTCGGACCTATTCCTGCCGGTTATGCTGTTTTGTTCTTGGCAATTCCGGAACAAGAAGCGACACGGGATGCTCTTCTTTATGAACTGGACATCTCAGGGATGGGGCGAGTGTTTCCCCGTGGCTCTTCGTTGAACCAGATCCTCATCCCCAAAGGATTGCACAAGCTCCAACTGAAACGGCTGCCCCAAGAGGAATCGAACGCCAGGTTGATCTCCAAATTTGAAGAAGGACAAGTTTACCGCATGATACTTCTCTCTCAGGAGATCCCGGTTGAAAAACAGGACCAGAGCATCGAAATCCCTTCAACCACGCCACAGGTTCATTATGTGATCTTGCCTATTACCGGAAAAGGTTTGGAAGACTTGCTGCGTAAAACCTCGCTGCCGGTTTATAACATTCAGACTCTCTGATTCCATTACTCCTCTAATGTGTTCTTGGAAGATGACCGTCTCTACCTTATTTTATTTAAGGAAAGTGGCAAACAAGGGTTCTCTACAATGCGTCAACGAGAAGAGCGTCTAATTCACGCTTTGTCATTCTGAATGAAGTGAAGAATCTCGACCCGAAGTCGTTCTGAACGAAGTGAAGAATCTCTGTTTTTATGTGTTTATCTAATTAAAATATCATTTTATTATACAACGAAACACTAAAACATAGAC
>CAZCRQ010000043.1:0-13645 GCA_964501095.1 uncultured bacterium
TATCACTTTAATTCTCCCCCCGTTCACGGGGGGATTAAAGGGGGGAACGTTTCCATTTATCACTTTAATTCTCCCCCCGTTCACGGGGGGATTAAGGGGGGGCATTGTTTCCCTTGCTGCATTTTGCGCTTTGATATTCATCTTTTTATTCCGCCATGTTACTTGATGAGTACCACGGTTTCTATTTTTTCAACTTTATTTTTTGCATCTTCGGCGATGATTTGAACTACATAGCGTCCATTACGAGCCATACGTCCATCATCTGTTCTTCCATCCCAGATGATCGGATGGTTTCCTCGGTGATGTGGTCCTACGTATATGGGATCACGCTCTTTCAATGTACGTACATGTTCTCCCGCCATGTTATAAATCTCAATCGTCACCCAAGGTTCCTCTTGAACATTCGTATAGACCGAAAATTCTATCGACAGAGGATAATCTCCCTCAGGGCTGAAAGGATTCGGATTGAATTTTAAATTGTCAATGGTGAGCGGTTTTGAATCGACTAAGAGCGTGTAAAGTCCATCGATGCTCATTTCCTCACCAAGGAATGTCAAGGTGATGCTCGATTTATCAGGACTGATCAATCCACCAAGGATATCAAACTTGACCTGATCGTTATTCCATTTTGCGATCTGGGGAGTGTCTTTTGGATTAAAAGGAGGTAACGGGAAAGTGATTTGATATTTGATATCTTGTTCATAAAGTTGACCTTCAAGCATGATTTCATGCCCGTACTCCAGCAAAGATAAATTTTTTACGGTAAATCTTTGCACACTCGCCAGATGAGGCTGGTTGTAATGTAATTTTCCCATCTTGCCTGGTATGGTCGCCGGCAGGAATTTCCCTTCCACTTTGACGTTGTTGCTGGTAATTCCAGAGAAACGACGGTTCGGACTCGAACTTAACGGAATATATATTTTCAAACCACTGATTCCCTTACTCTCCGAAAGTTCGTTGAAAATTCCTTCTATCCCGCTATCTTTGTCGCGGACAGAGATGGGAACTCTTCCAAACACTCCGGTTTGAGCGACATAAGTGGCTTCCTGAGAATACGGTTTTGGCGTCAATACACCTAATTCGGTATTTCCCACAATCCATTCCGGATCGATTCTCATCAGCACTCCGCCGGTGTCGAAAGCGGTGGCTTGGAAAAGCGCAGTTCCTCCAGAAGGGATTTCGTTCCTGTCCACACTGACGATGATCGATTCCAGAACACGGAATCTATTCTCGATCGGTATTCTTCTCTCCAGATAAGCGTCTTTCGAAGGTTGTAAGACCGAGACCGAGACCGAGGCATCGCCAACCGTCTCAGGATTATAGATGATCTTCTCCGGATGTTGGATATCTTCGGGAGCGAGCGATCCGCCGGTAACCGACCAGGTAATCGTATTTTCTCCCTCTGAAATAATTGAGGCAGTCAAGTTTGAGCCATATTCATCGAACGCCTGAACGGTAAACAGGTAGGGAACTCCAATCTGGGCTTCTTCGATAGGCGGCTGCACGATCAGTCGATAGAGCAGTCCAATGTTAAGAACATCGATCTCATAAGTAGCCGCTTCTCCGCCGATCATCGAGCCATTGGTGAGAATGATTTCCGGATAGAAGGATAGAGTACCGCTGCGTACTTGTCCGGGAATGACTCCACGATAAGTCACTTGCTCATTGGCAGCTTCATTAAAGATTCGAGCATCCTGATTCTTGGTTCGACCTTGATGACTGAGCAGGTCGCCAATGGGCGTCATGTCGATGCTGTTCAAAGCCCCGCCGCCAACATCGCGCCAATAGAGCTTCGCCGTCTCGACCGTGAAGGCGCCGGGAACCGTGATTTCGATAGGTAAATCTTCACGCGTCTCGACATAAGATGGGGGCGTATAGGGAATTCCCAGCAACAGTTCCAACCCGAGCGAATCCCCTTCTCCGATGGTATAGACTTCGGGAGCAGTGAGCAGATAGCGGTTTCGAAAAGCGATGGAGACGTTGTAATCCCCAGCCTGAAGGTTGGCTTCGGTAGAGACAAAGCCATTGTTATCAGTTCTGAAGGTTTGACTGTAGACCGCCTGATTTTGCGAGATGAAGACTTGGTGATTGACTACTGGTAGATTCTGTTCATCCACAAGGTGAACGGTGATTTTCGCACTGGGGAAATAGAGCGTGTCGCGATAGGTTCCGCCGCCGGCAAGATTGAAACTTGAGGATTGTGTCGAGCCATAGAGTTCATGAATGGCAGAGAGACGATAAGTCGCAGGAGCGGGAGCGGTAAAGGTGACTCGACCACTGCTGTTAGTATTTTGTACCTGCGAGTCCGGGCTGCCCAGACGAGTTAAAGTGACAGGGACCGAAGGACGCGGTTGGTGTTTGTAGAATACCCATCCGATAACAGTACCTTGACCAAGTTCCGGGATATTACGGAAAGTGTACCCTGGGTGACTTTCCCCGTCATCATGCGCAATCCTGTATAATTGTGGCGCAAAAGGTCCGCTGCAAGACAGATCATAAGTCCCGGGCAATAGATTATCAAACGAGAAATGCCCCTCCACTTCGGTAGTATCGTAAACCATAGTATCGGTTTCATCATTCAGGATTACAATGACATTAGGCATAACGGTTACGCCGTCTTCTTGATAAACCGTACCAGAAATCTGATTGGCGATAGGTGTGATAGCGCGTGAAGCGTTGGTAATCGCTCCAAAAACGACCTCAACAGTTGTGTCGGGCAAGGTTACATACCCGAATTTACTCATGGAGAGAACATAATCCTCCGCCGGCTCCAAATCGAGGAAGGAATAACTTCCACTGCCGCTGGTAAAGGTTTCCATATCGACAGGACCGGAGAGCTGGACACGCACATTATCAATCCCTGCATGAGTATCAGTACGGATGATAGTACCCACAATACCTGTCGCTCCAGCTTCCAAATCCCAATTCTCTGTGTAGACTAATCCGGGAGACATGACAACGACACGTGGATTTGGACTGATGTATCCCGGTGCAGTAATCGAAATAGTGATATTGCCCGGGCGTAAGCCGCGAAGGCGGTAATTACCATTCGCATCGGTGAAGGTGAATCCATAAGTATTCGCTGTCTGATTAAATTCCGAGATATAGGCGCGAGTGGCGAGGGGATTTCCTGAAACATCACGGACAACACCAACAATCTCGCCCCGATTTTCCACTCGTCTGATCCGCATCTCCTGGAAAGCGAAATCTCCCACCGGCACAGTACGGTTCCAGATATAGCTGGCGCGCTGATCGTCCTGACTTATCGCCAATAAGGTGAAACTACCTTGTGGAGCAACCATTGAATAAGAACCATACTCATCTGTGGTCGTTTGATAAATCGTTCCCTCGGAAGATTGGAGAACGACACGGGCTCCCTGCCAGCGCGCATTGTTGATATTGTCTCGCACAATTCCCAGCACGGTTCCTTCCAAAGGAAGCAGCCTTTGATCCAACCGTTGACCCGGCGTCATCGGATTTGGAACGGTGACACTGGAAAATCCCAGCTTGCTGATCGAGACCGAATATGTATGCAGTACACTCAGATTTGGTATATAATAAATCCCATCCAATTCAGTAACGCCGGAGAAATCGACATTATCATCCTGCGTTACTCTGACTCTTGCACCGCGTATTGGAGCTTGTTCACCATTATCGGTCAAGCGGTAGACATAGAAGAAGAGCGCATTCGTCAACGGAGTCATCTGAGCCGTTACTGCACGCACTGTATCAGCGCCAGATGAGAGCATAATCAGGGGATGTATGTATGGTTCAAAATCCTGACTGGTGAAACGCAAGGTATAAGGACCGGCAAGAAGTCGATTGAGGTGAAAAGCGCCACCAGCAAATTGAAGGGGTTCGTTTTGATTCACCTGAATGAAAACTGGTTGCGTAATCAGGGAATTATTTTCACTTGATCTGATTTCTCCCTCAATGACTCCCAACCGGATAGTAACCTGGAGGATTAGACCGGCAACATTCTGATTGGTCAGAGCAACGTAGAGAGGCGTCGAGGTATAACCTGCGCCGGGAGCGACAAAACCGATCTGGTAGTTAGCGTAGCCACGCACGGCGGTAAAGGTGAAGGCGCCGTTCTGATCTGTCGTCACCGTTCTGGAAACCGCTTCCCCGGTCAAACGCACCTGGTGGTTTACCATCGGTTGGTTTGTAGCGTTAACAAGGTTCCCGGAAACAGTCACTTCCACACTGTTGGCGGTAAAATTCACCCCCGTTCGCGCCTCATTAATCCCAACATTGGTGACTGTAGCACTGGTTGGATTGAATATATACCCACGTAGGACAGGTGTAATGGTATAATTTCCTCCTCGCAAACCGCCAATTCGGTAGTTTCCATTAAGGTCAGATATTGTAGTGTAATTAATTCCTCCTCCCTCGCGAACAGAAGATACTGTAACATTCGCCACACCGGCATTACCCGAGATGGAAGAAGTCCGTTGAACCATCTGCAAATTATAACCGGTAACATCAGTCAATTGAAGGGAAACTGTCGCCCTCGCATCATCATAGCCTGGAGCAAATAGATTTGTCACTATCTGGTAAGTGCTGTTCCTGCCTAATCCCTGAATTGTGAACTCACCGTTGGCATTCGATGTTGTCTGAAAGACAGTCCCGTTGACGATATTGGTCATTTGAACCGGGACATTGGGAATTGGGGTATTCGCCTGGTTGACGGTTCGTCCGCTGAAACGAAGGTTGTTCGGCAGCATGGTGAAAGTTATACCAGGCTGGTTGACCGCTATATTTCGCAATGTATCTTCATCCGCGGTATAATTATCTCGGACGATAAAAACGGTATATGTAGTGTTGGGAAAGAGTCCGGTGACGGTGAAAGCGCCGCTGCCGTCGGAAACCGCCGAGCTATGATGCCCCAAATTTGAATAGGCTGTCAAAGTGGCGCCAGATAAACCCAGACCTCCCACCCCGACCCGTACCATCCCAGCGATCTGCCCATTATTCAGAATGACACTTAGATCGAGCTGGTTGACATTTCCTGGCGCAACGGTCTGATTTGTTACGTTTACGCCGGTGTATCCAGCTTTCTGCGCTATCAGGCTGTAAGTGCCGTTTGGGATATTTTGAACAGTGTAACTCCCATTCGCACCCGAGGTAGCAGAATAACGAGTGCCATTCGCTGCAGTCGCCCATACGGTCGCACCGCTGATTGTCGTTAAACCATCTTGGGTACAGACAAAACCGGTGAATCCACTAGTCTGAGGAACAAGGTTGAAGTTCTGATTGACTACGCGTTGTCCGTCGAGAACCATGCCGACATTTCTTGTCTGTGCAGTATGCCCCTGCACGGAGGCGCGGACCTGGTAACTTCCACCGATTAAACGGTTAAAAGTGTAATATCCATCCAGATCGGCAGTTCCGACATAATTACCCCCTTCAGCGCGAATTACTTCAAGGTTTGCCCTTGCCAGACCTTGACCTGCCGTATTCATCACCCGACCGCTGATCGTGGCGAAGTTCTCCTGAAGATTCCAATTCACTCCGGAAAGATTTTGTCCCGGATTTATAGTCAGCGTATCTATAATCTCCCGATACCCAGCATTATTTATGGTGAATTCATAATCCCCGGGAGTCATACTCAATTGATAGCGTCCGTCGATGTTAGTTCGAGTGGCTAAATCTCCTCCCGGTCCTTCCGCGGTAACTGATACATTCGCGATGGGGACATTGTTCGCTCGGACGATTCCGGAGACCGAAGAACTGACAAAGGTCATCTGTATTGGAGTATCAATCGTTTGCCCCACACCTATGACTACAGTCTGAACATTGACCGTATTATAGTTCGTTTTGGAGGCGGTGATTTGATAGGCTCGATCCGGCGTCACGATGACACGATAACCGCCCCAGTCATCCGAGGTTGAGGTGAATGGCTGCCCGCCCCCGACCAGCGGTGTGATCCTGATGCTCACACCTTGCAACAATTGACCATTTGAGGTGACTGTGCCGGATAAAGTCCCGATGTATTGCTGCAGAGCGAAGTTGCGTTCGACCTGGGCATTAGGTTCCAAGAGCAATTGATAAACTTGCGGAGGCTGATTGACAAAGCCTGGTTTCGACGCGGTCAAGGTGTATGAACCGGGGTCCAATCCCATCTCGAAGGTGCCGGGCTGAACGTTTCGGGCGGCTTCCCGCGTCAAGACAGTAACCGGATTCCCACCTTGGCGAGAAGCGGTGACGGTCGCTCCCGGCAATCCAACACCACCGACCGTGACTCTTCCAGTTACTCTGGCGGAATTTGGATTGAGTACGATTACGATATCATTCAGCACTTGTCCGTGTCCCAGGTTGAAGGGACCGGCAGTTCCATTTGAATAATTAGGTTTCGAGGCGGTGAGTGAGACAATCCCTGGTAATAGGTTGATACTGTAGTTACCCACTTGATCAGTGGTGACCGCCACGTCCCCGGCGACCACCCGTGCTCCGGATAGACGCGTGCCCTGGGTATCTTGCACTCGACCGTTGATAGCGGCTGAGTTCACCATCATAATGATGTTGGCGACTCCAGGGGGATCCCCCGCCGCCAGAACCAGTTGCACTTCGTTGCTGGTGTATCCTTCAAGCACTCCACGAATTGTATAGCTGCCAGGTTCTACGCCCATTGAATAATAGCCGTTCTCTGTCGGCAGGGCTTCCTGAACTATACCTCCTAATGTCGGATAGGAATGGATACGAAGATCATCCAAGCCTTGAGGGACAACTGATCCACTGATGACTACCGCTTGAGGGGCAAGCACAACATTCTGCGTGACATCCTGTCCAGCGATCTGAAGATCTAACGGACCACTTTCCAGATAGAATCCGGGTCTCGCCGCCGCTAATGTCCATAAACCGTTACCTAAAGTAAAATTATAAAACCCATTCTCGGCAGTATTGTATTGAAACTCTCGCACATCATTTTCAATACGTACATTAGCATTAGCAATAGGTAAATTTTGTCTATTGCGAATATAACCCGAAAGTCGATAAGTAAAGGGCGTAAGTATAAAAGTCCCGCCATTCCCTGGGAGATCCAGATCTATGGAAGGATTATCCCCGCCAACATTTACGATTCTCGCCTCAGCTTGTTCGTAACCATCCTTTTGAACGACAAACTCCCAAGTGCCAGCGCTTAAATTGAAGCTGAATTCACCGTTGATGTTGGAAAGGGTCTCTTCCTGCCCCTCAGGTCCATTAGCAATCACCTGAGCATTATTGACCGCTTCGCCTTCGTCATCTTGAACACTTCCCGTAATGGCGTAAGGCAGGCGAGTGAGATAGAGACTACTATTGACCTGACCCCCATCAACAATGGTGACTGCCTGTCCGGTTGCTGTTTGATAGTTATCCTTGCTGGCAACTGGGATATAAACCCCGACGGGAATTTCACGCGAATAATACCCATTGTCATCGGTCATCGTCGGTATGATGGCTGGACCCTCGACAACCTGAAAATCGACTGTGCAAAAACCGAGGGCGACATTGCGCACGGGGGGACCTTCAAAACGTTCATAAGTATGGATCGTCAATCTACCCGCTTCCGTAACATAGTCGAAGCCGGTAGTATCCGACATTGTGCCGCGTCCCTGTTCATTCAGCGCCATCACTTTCCAAACGTAATGAGCGTTCTCGAGGTAGTTGGCAGCGGGGCAAGTCTTGGCATTGGTCGTTGTCTGGTCAGACCAGATTAAAATTGTCGCGCTGCTTCCACCTTCGGAAATCTCCAGACGGCTCACATAGATGAAATAACTGACCGCCTCCGGTATGTCCGACCAGGTAAAACGGATATCTCCGCCGAAAATAGTTGAATTGTGAGCGGGAGAAGTATTGACCGGTCGGGCAAAGGGTGCGGCGATTTCCACTTCAAATCCAGTAATCCCACCGGTTACAGTTGAACTGAAGGCGGGATGGTTGCCATAATTATTCAAGACCAGCCAGTTGTATCTCGGTCGGTCCGGTGTGATATCTCCGATCAAGGGAGGAACAAATACATTGCGGATTACTCCCGAAGGATCAGGTACGCCATATTGAATCTGGGTTTCCGGAGTAACCACCGTCCAAATGATATTCGCCCCTTCAACTCGAGTGCCATTCTCATCCTGTTCGATGGTAAACGGTTGATCAGCAAGGATGACCTGATAGTAAGGAACCCCATCCACAGGATCCCAAATGAAATCAGGCGTATAGGAGTGAATACCTTCGCCGCCTCGAGGTGAGGAGGGGCTGATCCTTTGCGGAGCTTGAGGAGAGGCAATGATCAGAGTGAAGAAAACGGAAGTATCTTGTACGGAAGCCAGAAAACAGGTTAACCATCCAATATCCATATTCGCGGCTTCAATCTCCAGACGTCCGGGTGAGGAATTTTGCGGACCTGCATATCGACGGTACAAGGCGCGATTATTTCCCGGGGCGCCATTCGAATAATAGAGTTGAGCGGTTACCGCGGGACTCCAAGTCAGAATGACATCGCTGGTTGATTCCGTAACGGTGAGCGGCACGGCGTTAAGCTGAAGCAACGCTTCCTGGTTTTCCGGAGACGCTATCAGATTTTGGTTGATTACTCCAGCATTGACAGGAAGCGTAAGAAACATTATCAACACTACTGTCAATCCCTGAAGTAACTTCGCTGAATTCTGCATTGTACTCATTCCTGTTGATTGTTTAGAATACATAGGAAATCCCCATTCGGAAAACATCCTCGGGAAGACCGTCGATCAAGAGTTCATATTGCATATTTTTCGCAATGTTTATGGTGAATCCTAAATCAAAACGAGGGATGAAAAACTTAGAATTACCGACAATCGGTACACCGTTGTCATCCTTATACCCGCTGACGAAGTCTTTGGCGTAAATCACCCCCATTCCCATGAAGAAATGAGTTGGCGCAATAGCTAGATAGGCTTCCCAATTCGGTTTGATCCCGCGGGAATAGACATTTTTCGTATAAGGACTGACAGTGCTGTCGTGATAGACTTTTTCCTGCATTTCTAATTCAAATCCGAGTTTTCCAAGATACTTGGTAAGACGGAGAACTGGGCGAATTCCTTTTCCCCGGCTTACACCGATGGAGACTGAAGAAGGGGTAAAGAGAGTCATCGAATTGGACGCTTGATAATAATTCGGAACTGTTTTAGTGAGTTCATCCACATCGACCCGGTTGGCGTCAAAATTCTCCTCCCCTTCTTTGGTTTGCAATTTCATCGCGGGGAATTCATCGATTTTCAAGGGCATATAACCGGTAAGATTAGCCTTGGTAGCCACTTTGAGTTCCGCTCCGAAGCGCCAACTCTCTTCCGCCCAGGGAACATATTGCGTACCGAGACGCGCTGTCCAACTCTCGCCATCATATCCGCCGCGTGCCCAGCCCTGCAAATTGTTATACCAGCCGTCACGTGGATCGTTGAAGGCATGACCCTCACCCGACATGATCATCATGCCGTCTACTAGCATTCCGCTTTGGATATCGATATTGAAATAATTGCGTGTCAAGGAAATTCCGCCTGTCCAGGCATCTCCAACGTCCTTTGCTACTGCTACAGTCCAGGCGTCTGCGACCACTGTGAGTGACAAATCCATCTTCACCTGCATCAAAGCGTTGATTGGAACCGCATCCTCCCCCTCCTGCTTCGATTCGATCAATTCACTCAATCCGCCATAGATGAAATCCAGGTTGAAATAGTATGGACGCATATAGCCAAGTCCGAATTGCCAGGGATACTTGGGAAAAGTCATGGCGAACGATGATATTGAAGAGCCTTTCTGCCAAATGCCGCCTCCGACAGTGGGATAGGTGAAGGGTCCCTCCCGTCTGAAACTGGTTAAATTGTCATCCATCTGTTTTTCGACTTCAGTCTGCACATCCTCAGTCATATCCCATTCTATTCCAAGCTTAGGATGGAAGGTGAAACCGAATCTGGGACGATCGAAGGTGTACCTCATCCCCGCAGGATTACGGAAAACGGCAAAGACATCGTCGAATGCCGGAGCGACGCCTCCCCCGCAGACGCTGCGAATACCCGGTCCCGTCATCATCATGCTGTTCATGGAGATTTTACTCTCCATGTGACCGCCATAGAATCGATGCAGTATATTGTTTTGCGCCTGTGCGGACACAACGAGAAAAAGTCCAGCGAGGACTAAAAGAATCCGTTGAATCCCGGCTATTGCATCAGTCAAACTCTTCATCCATCTTCTCCACTCATGATTCGGTTGGGAATAGAATCATCACTTTTTGAAATTGATTGGTAAGTTACGAAAGGTATATAGAGGCGTCAACAATGAATGCTGTTTTTATAAAATTCATACGAGTCCGTTCTCTCACAACAAGCAACGGCTCTAACGTAATACTCAAGTGAAAACACTGACGCTAAAGCCGGGCGAAGATCGTCGGATACGTCGCGGTCACCTTTGGATCTTCAGCAATGAGATCGCTGACTCGTTGAAAAATTACACTCCTGGAGAAAATGTAACCATCCTTGATGCCCGGGGGAAGCCGGTGGGCAGCGGGATAGTTAATCCCAATGGCTTGATCGCCTGCCGGCTCTATTGCCGGAAGGGTGGTGTGGAATTGAATCTGGAGGTAATTCGCCAATTGATCGATCACGCCTGGCAGCGCAGGGTGCGTATGGGTTATGGAAAAGTGTGCCGAGTGGTTCATGGCGAAGCGGATTCCCTCCCTGGTGTTGTAATCGATCGTTACCAAGATGTCTTCGTTATACAGCTCAATTCCATCGGTTTTGCTTTGCGATCTCCTCTCGTTATCGAGGCTTTAGGCAGCCTTTTCCAAGTTAAAACCATAATAGAAGCCAATGACAGCCCAGCGAGAAAATTGGAGGGTCTGCCTCTCTCACGAGAATACCATGGTGAGAAACCGGTGGAAGTACTCTGGTATAAAGATAACGAACTGTTATTTCCGGTAGATCTCCTCGCCGGACAAAAAACTGGAGCTTATCTTGATCAAACAGAATCCCGCCGGCTGCTCGCTTCACTCTGCCGTACAGGACGCCTGCTGGATGCATTTTGCTACACCGGCGCCTTTGGATTGATCGCCGCCGCTTCGGGAGCCGCGGAGGTTGTTCTCGCTGACTCCAGTGAGAGAGCTTTATACCTCGCCACGGAGAGTTTTAAACGGAATAATTTGCGTAAACCTAGATGTGAAAAGGTCGATTTGCTCCACTCAGACATTACCGTATCTGATCTTGGGGGAGTATTCGATTTTATAATCTGCGATCCGCCGCCCCTTATACGAAACCGAAACCATCTGGCTGAGGGAAGGAAAAAATATGTTGAGGTCTTCGCCCAGGCTCTTCATTGGCTCAAATCCAGCGGGCTTATAATGTTGTTCTCTTGCAGCTATCACCTGTCACGGGAAGATTTCCTTGAACAGGTCGCACGCGCGCAGAACAAGTGCAAATGCACGGTGCTGCGTCTCAGACTACTGCAAGCCAGCTCCGATCATCCTGTCCTGGTGGGACATCCAGAAACTGAATATCTGCATGGCGGGTTGTTTGAAGTGATCTGAAATTGGTTTAAACTAAATAATAATAAAGTAGTCCTTAAAGGGAGGAACCATGCAATGCCCCAAGAAAATGTACCGCCTTTAAAACGCCCGAAAAGAGCGGATCGCCGTCGTCAATTTGATGTAATCCGCGTACGAGATATGCTTTTCCAAGCGCGTCATGGATGTACGCGTGCGGAACGAGAAGTAGGCGCCACATTTCGTGTCAGTGTGGAACTGTTCTGTGACCTGCGTATTGCTGCGGTCCATGATAAATTGGATTCCACCATCGATGTCAAGGATGTCTATGAGGCGGTGCGTGAAGAGATCAATGGAGAAACATGCAACTTAATTGAGACCGTGGCGCAAAACATCGCCGTCCAGCTCTTCGACCGCTTCCATATCGCAGCGGTGAAGGTGCTGGTTCATAAAGATCGAGGACCTATAGCCGGAGTCACCGGAGGGTACGAGGTGGAAATTGTCCGTCCATGGCAGGGGTGATAGCTTATCTTGGCATAGGGGGCAATCTCGGGGATGTGCGGTCAAATTTTCTTAACGCGTTACAGAACTTGAGAGACCATCCGGCATGTCGGGTACTCAGAATCAGTCCACTCTATCGTACCGAGCCCTGGGGAGGCATCCAGCAGCCCGATTTTCTCAATCTGGTTGTTGAAATAAAGTGGGATGCGCCCTTGCTTGAATTATTTGAGTTCATCCGGGCGATCGAAACTGCGGCGGGACGGGTGCGTGTGAAAAGTTCAGCTTGGGGTCCGCGTACTTTAGATCTGGATATCCTTCTCTTTGGCTCCCAACAGTGTGATGAGAAAGAGATCATCATTCCTCATCCTCGGATGAGAGAACGTCGATTTGTGCTTGCCCCTCTCGCGGATCTTGCACCTGATCTTACACCTCCGGGATGGAATTGTACAATTCAGGAAGCACTGCTTAGTTGTATTGATCCTGGTGTTGTTGAGCGGCTCTCGCAAGAGATCACTTAGATGAGTCGTCGCACGGGCGTCCCAACGATGCGTAGCACGGGCGTCCCGCCCGTATCATGGGCGTCCCAACAATGCGTAGCACGGGCGTCCCGCCCGCGGCGTAACCCGCCCGTATCAGGGGCGAGATGACCATGCCATGGGCGAGACGCCCAGGCTACAATGAAACTATATAGTACGGAGTGAAATTGCGGGATTATCAGTTTATAGTTATCGAAGGGGTTATTGGAGTCGGGAAAACTTCCCTCGCCCTACTGCTTGCCAAGCGTTTGAAAGCGAAACTGGTGCTGGAGAGACATGAGGAGAATCCATTTCTGGTTGATTTCTATAAAGATCCCAAACGGTATGCCTTTCAAACAGAGATGTTTTTTCTCCTCAGTCGGTATAAACAACAACTGGACGAATTTTCTCAGCCTGATTTATTCGAACAATTGATTATCGCTGATTATCACTTTTTAAAGAATCGTATCTTCGCCCACCTGACACTTGAAGAACGTGAGTATAATCTGTATGATCGAGTTATTTCAGCCTTGGAGCCGACCATCGTCACCCCAGATCTAGTTGTCTATCTTCAATCGAATGTCGAACGACTCATGCAGAACATACGTCAACGTGATCGTGAATACGAACGTAATATCCAACCAAAGTACATTCAAATTTTGACAGATGCTTACAACTATTTTTTCGCCCGATATACCGCCTCCCCGCTTCTCATTGTAAATTCAACCAAGCTTGATTTCGTCCAACATCCCCGCCAATTTGAAGTGTTGTTAGAGCAGATTCAGCAAGCGCCGGAAGGCGTCAGTCGGTTTGATCCTGATTTGGATTCTGAATGAAGGTGTTGATTGCTATCCTGGTATTTTTGGGAATTCTCTTCCTGTGGAATAAATTATCATCTCTTCTTCGTCAAGGTGAGAATAAACACTCAATGCGAGTCGATCCCAACAAAGGATCTGAGAAAAAGCCGATCATAGATCCCAAGGATATTGAAGATGCCCGTTTTCGGGAGATTGATGATAGTGAGGATAAATAATAAGAAACAATTAAGGGTAGCGTAGGCGTCCCCGCCTGCGAGAAGAATCGCAAGCACGGGGACTCGCAAGCACGGGGGACTCGCAAGCACGGAGGACTCGCAAGCACGGAT
>CAZCRQ010000044.1:0-13628 GCA_964501095.1 uncultured bacterium
CCCCTCACCACTCTCGCAAGCACGGAGGCTTACGCTACTGTGGGGAAGGATTGACTCGAGGGAGGCGAACTTCAAACCGTGAACCTTTCCCCGGGGCGCTGTCGACTTGAATCGACCCGCTGTGTGAAGTGATGATTCCATGCACCACCGACAATCCAAGACCCGTACCTTTATCCGCATCTTTGGTCGTGTAAAACGGATTGAAAATCTGCTTCTTTGTCTCCTCATCCATGCCGATTCCAGTATCTTCTACAACAAGTAGCACTTCATCGTCGTTGAAGGCGGTGGAGACGGTGAGAGATCCACCTTCGGGCATCGCCTGGATGGCATTTACCACAAGATTGATGAATAGCTGGCTCAACTGGGCAGGATCAGCTTCGATGAAAGGAAGATGTTCATGCAATTTTAGATTCTGGGTGATCCCATCCTTTTGGCAGCGAGGATCGAGGAAAGACAGGGCATCCTTGACGATGGAATTGAGATTGACAGTTTTTTTCTTGGTTGGCATCTGCCGGGCGAAGATCAACAATTGACGTACAATTTCCCGCGCCTGGAGGGAAGCATTGACGATTTTTTCCAGGTCGCGCTCCACCTGGATTGGATTATTCAGACTTTTCTTGGCGAGTTGGGCGAATCCGAGGATGCTTCCCAGTGGTTCATTAATTTCATGAGCCACACCGGCAGCAAGTTTGCCGAGGGTGGCGAGACGATCAGCATGACGCAGTTGCTCTTCCAACCGCGTTTTCTCCAATTCAGCTTCGTCCTTTTCTACAATGGTCGCAATCTGCCGGGCAACCTCGCCGATCAGGCTGGCTTCTTCCCTTAAAAATGGACCTTCGACCAATTCCGCATCCTCCTCAATGTAGGCGACTGCCACTTCCCCACGTTTCTGCCCATGGACAAGAATTGGCGCTTGTTGTTGGTATGGGCCCTGCTTATAAGTTGGAGTAAGATAATCGTGTTCGTCCACGGTGATTCTTCCTACCGCGATGGATGGATATTGCCAGGAGGGCGGCAGGAGGTTGACAATCTGCTGTAATTTTTCATTATGGTCAATGTTATTGTTCTCGATGACTTTCGCGATACCATAGAGGCAGGTCAATTCCTTGACTCGCTCGCGTAACGCCGCCTGCGCATGACGATCCGCCAATGCCAGTCCCAAGGTTTGCGCCACGCCTTCATACATCTCGATTTCATTCGGTAAAAACCAATTCAACTCCTCACTTTTCAACATCATCAAGCCGGAGTTCTCTGTATCGATGGCAAACGGTATGATCATCAATGAATTGTATATTCGATCCCCATTCGATACAATAAAATCCCACGGTCGATCACCTTCTTTTATCAGGAAATCCGGGATGTTTCGAGTGTTGTTTGTCCAGTAACTGCCGCTGGACGTGAAGCCTGGGGCATCCGGGTCAAAAGAATGTTCACATATAATCTTGCAGAGTATTTCCAATGGGGTGCTTTCAGGCAGACATAATGAAGGAGAATTTTCTTTTGCCGGGGGTAGGGGTTTGAAGGAAAATTCGGTATTCAACCGTTGCGTGATTTGCCAACGGAAGGACAATTTACCATCCTGCATTCGCAATTCAAATCCATCACAACCGGAAAATTCCATCAGTTGTTTGGAGATTTCCTTGAGAAAAGCGATTCGCGGTTCTCCTCGATTGGCATAACGGAGAATTCTACGCGAAAGTTTGAGAAATTTATCTGATAATGAGAAATCGTTTGCCGTCATTTTAGCCTCTAATAATCCTTTATCAGCTCCCGGGAGGCGTCATTCAAATGAGCTGGATCAAAGCGGATGAGAGAGAGTTCAAGCCCGTCATGAGCAGCGTTGAAGGCGTGAGTCGTCCCGATTTTATCGCGCCAGGAACCGGTGAGCCGTGAGGATTCATGAATGTGCCCGTGCAGGGTCAGCAGCGGTTGACGCAATTCAATGAACTTCTTCATCGCCAGGCTCCCGATGTGAACATCGAGGGGGACATGATCGATCATATAGCCGTCCAATCCAGCGCGATCCAGTGATGTCAGATACGGCGGTCCATGAAAGAGGAAGATGGCTTTTTTAAGAGAATCGTTGCCCGTCAGGGCTTCCAGATCATTACGGATCGTCGCGTATCTCTTCTCCTCCTCGGGAACCTCGATGCTGTACCAACCGTCTTCCGGCGAGAGGCAACCCGGATCGACATAACGAGAAACATCATACCGCTCCCAATCCTTCAGTTTGAAAGGGGAGGGCGGTACGTATGAATAACCATAAACGATGTAATCATCAAATTCCACTTTTTTATTATGGATGTATGTCCAGAGCCCATAAGCATCCCCTTTGATAAAAAGTTCCTCATCCCGTCGGCTGTCATCGTTCCCAAGAATCAGAAAAATCCTGGGGAATGAGACGCCCAACCTATCACGCAAACGTTTGAATTCCGGGATCAGGAAATCCAGGACATAATGATTATAATCCCGATTCATTATATAGTAGACATCGGAGGGGAGCAGGTCTCCTCCCATGAACAGGGCTTCAGGCTTTTCATGTTCAAGCAATTCAAAAAGTTTCTGATAGCGAAAGATGCTGCCATGAAGATCCGAAACAAAGAAACAGAGCACGGTCAAACTCTCCAGAAAATTTATTTCCGTGAATGATATAGTCTATTCAGTACAGAGTCAAATGAAAGCTGCTGGGGGAAAGAAGATTGGTATTATCAAGAGCAGATACGCCCGGTGCAGGTTCTGACCGGGCGTAATAACAGTAGCAAGAGTTCAATTAGCCATTAAGCTAAGAAAGGTGTCTGAGTTCCGATATAAAGACCTCCCGGATGCTGAGGGTTTGACCTTAATTTATTTTAAGTCGAATTGTTGCATCTCCACTTCAATTATTCTATCGGTATTCTTCCCAGAAACTTGAGCTTTTTTTGAAGATATGCTCTCGAGATAGCTCTCTTCAATAATTAATATCAATCGTATCATCAGCAATTACAAGGACATGGCTATTGACAGGAAAGCAACTAATCCTCTGTTGAATTGGAGAAATAGCAGTCTCGGTGCTTGAAGTTTTTAGTATTACCTGGTTATGGAAACGAGTTTAAAATTCCTTGATAGATCATTCCTGCGAAGCAGGCAGTCCGGGAGTGACACCTTGAGGACGCATAAGGGACTCTAAGACATTTTCAAACAGCCTGGAAGCATACTGCTCACTTTTATATTGACGTACGCGCCCTCTCATGCTTAATTCTCAGCAAAATTTCTCTATATTTAATACAATAGAAAAGGAACAGCAGAAATGAGAATTTCATGGCGAACACGACCTATCGCGATGCGGGAGTAGACATCGACGCCGGCGAGGAGCTGGTGCGTCGGATCAAACCCTTAGCAAAAGCCACCTTTAGCCCTCAGGTAGTAACAGATTTGGGATTGTTTGGGGGAGCGTTTCGTTTGGATACTAGTGACCTCAAAGAGCCGATCCTGATCGCTTCTACTGATGGGGTGGGTACGAAGAGCCTGGTGGCGGATTGGGCAGGGATTCATCACACTGTGGGGATAGACCTGGTAAACCACTGCGTCAATGACATCTTCACTTGTGGAGCGAAGCCCTTGTTTTTCCTCGACTACTATGCTACATCTCATTTGGACGTGGCTATTGCAGTAGAAGTCATCCAGGGTGTGGCGCAAGCCTGCCGGGAGCAAGGCATCGCCCTCTTGGGAGGAGAAACAGCGGAGATGCCTTCGGTGTACTGTCATGGCGTTTTCGACCTGGCTGGGACAATCATCGGGATTGTCGATCGGGAGAAGTTGATCACTGGGGAGAAAATCCAGGAGGGCGACCTGTTGATTGGTCTTCCCTCAAACGGGTTACATACCAATGGCTATTCCCTGGCGCGCAAGGTCTTTGTCGAAGACGGGAAATTAAAGCCGGATCACTACTTTGATGATATTGGCACTAGTCTGGCGGAAATGTTGCTGGCGGTGCACTTATGTTATCGTCCGATGGTGCAACCCTGGCTGGAGGGTGGATTGCAGGTGAATGGCATGGCGCATATTACCGGCGGTGGAATCGCGGGAAATGTAAAACGAATCATTCCCAGTGGTCTGAAAGCGGTTATCGAATGGGATAATTGGCGCCTCCCGGAACTATTTCAGCACTTGCAGCGTATGGGCAACATCCCTGATGAAGAAATGCGGAGAACTTTCAATCTCGGAATCGGCTGGGTGCTGGTGATTCCTCCGGAACGCAATAAGGAATTGATCATGAAAGCAATGATGGCGGGCGTTGAAGTCTATAAGATCGGATATGTCGAAAAGAACGCAGAGATAGATAGGTAAAACAGGTCTTATAGATCCAATAATAATGGTTTTAAACAGTTAAATATGGAAATCTGATGGTGCTTTTCGTCGTAATGTTTCTCTCCTATTTAGCGGGCTCATTTTCCACCGCGAGATTTATCGCCCGTCGGTTCGGCAATTTGGATATTACAAAAAGCGGCAGCAAGAACCCGGGAGCATCAAATGTATATCTTTTAATGGGATTCCGTTATGCTCTATTGGTGACGATTGTCGATCTGATGAAAGGATATCTTCCTGCCCGTATTATCGGTCAATTCGCCTATCAGATTCAACCTTTCTGGTGGATCAATGAACGCAGTGAGATCATGCTCGCAGTGGGGATCTCTGCGGTCATCGGGCATATCTATCCCATTTATTACAACTTCCGTGGGGGGAAAGGCGTGGCGACAATCAGTGGCGTTCTCTTAGCGGTTGCACCGATCTCTACGGTAATCGCACTGCTGGTTTGGCTTGCCGCATTAAGCTGGAAGAGAACCTTCTCTCTGGCATCTCTGACCGCGGCAATCACCTTTCCCATTGCATTATATTTTATCGAAGGAGAACGGCGGCTGGCGATCCTTGGTTGGGGAATGACAGTTCCTCTCTTGCTGTTGTTCACCCATGTGGAGAATATTAAACGTCTACTGAAACACAGCGAGCTGCCGATAGAAGAGAACGAGGAGCCGCAAGATGGCTAAGTTTGCAGTTTTAGGGGCAGGGAGTTGGGGGACAGCTCTCGGCATCTTATTGGCAAAAAAACCGGATCACCAAGTAATCCTCTGGGAATTTCGCCAACAAGCTGCCCAACGACTGAAAGAGGAGCGTGAAAACCGTGAATTTCTCCCCGACATTCCCTTCCCGGAATCCCTGGAGATTACCGATGATCTGGCGGAAGCCTTGCAGGATGCGGAAGTGGTGCTTAATGTCGTGCCTTCTCAATTTGTACGATCCACTTTGACCCAGATTCACGGAGATCACACGGAAAAAATCTGGATCGGCGCCTCGAAGGGTATCGAGAACAACACCCTGCTTCGCATGTCGGAAGTGACCGCGGAACTTCTTGGGGAAAAGATACTCGAGCGATATGTAGCGCTCTCTGGACCGAGTCATGCGGAAGAGGTCGCCCGTGATATGCCAACGACCATTGTCGCAGCTTGCAGGAATCTCACTCTCGCCAAATGTGTTCAACATTGGATGAGCGGTCCGGCATTTCGTGTCTATGCGAGCACCGATTTGATCGGAGTGGAACTTGGCGCGGCGCTGAAAAATGTCATCGCTATCGCCACTGGCATGTTGGACGGCTTGGGTTTTGGTGATAACACTAAAGGCGCTTTGCTGACACGTGGACTTGTCGAAATGACTCGTCTAGGAACACGGCTTGGCGGGCATCCGGAAACATTTGCCGGACTCTCAGGAATGGGCGATCTGATCACCACCTGTTTCAGTAAGCACAGCCGGAATCGATATGTCGGCGAACAATTGGGACGGGGAAGAAAACTGCCGGATATCTTGAAATCTATGGTGATGGTGGCGGAAGGCGTGGCTACGACAAAATCTGTCCATGACTTAGCTTTGAAAACCGGTGTCGAAATGCCCATCAGCGAACAAGTCTATCGTATCCTCTTCGAAGGCGTCGCTCCGGAAGAGGCAATCATCATCTTGATGCAGCGTGAATTAAGAGTGGAACACGAATGAAACGAGTCAGTGTCTCTCAATTAGCAAAACATGTCGGTGAAGAAGTCGAAATAGCCGGATGGTTGTATAACTCCCGCAGCAGTGGGAAAATTCTCTTTTTAATTGTTCGCGACGGATCAGGGATTCTTCAATGTGTGGTCTTCAAACCGGATGTCGGCGAGGAACAATTCGAGTTGGCGAACTCTTTAACCCAGGAGACTTCGCTCTATGTCCGCGGCAAGGTGCGTGAGGACAAACGCGCCCCTGGCGGTTTCGAGCTGAATGTTATCAGCTTGGAGAAAGTCGGGGACTCTATCGATTATCCCATCACACCGAAAGAGCACGGTTCGACGTTTTTACTTGACAACCGCCATCTCTGGCTGCGCTCCACAAGGCAACACGCCATTTTACGCATCCGACACGAGGCGATTCACGCTATCCGTGACTTTCTCAACGAGCAAGGCTTCATCAACCTCGATGGACCCATCTTTACTCCCAACGCCGTCGAAGGCACCACAACTCTGTTCGAGACCGATTATTTCGACACCAAGGCATACCTCGCCCAGTCGGGGCAGCTCTATATGGAAGCCGGCTGCATGTCGTTCGGGAAAGTTTACTGCTTCGGTCCGACTTTCCGGGCGGAGAAATCGAAAACACGCCGTCATTTGACAGAGTTCTGGATGCTGGAGCCGGAAGTAGCGTTCATCGACTTGGACGGTGATATGGAGCTGGCGGAATCACTGGTTACCTATCTAGTGCAACGGATTCTCGAACGCCGTCACCCTGAGTTGGAAACCTTGGAGCGGGATACAAAACCGCTGGAACAAGTGAAACCGCCCTTCCCCCGTGTGCACTATGATGAATGCTGCGATATTTTGGTGAAGTACGCCTCGGAGCACCCGGAAGAGGAGGAGGCGAAATTCACCCCGGGGGATGATTTCGGAGCACGGCATGAAGCGATTATTGTCGAACGATACGACCGTCCGATCATGGTGCATCGTTTCCCCGCCGCCATTAAAGCGTTTTACATGAAACGCGCACCGGAAGCGCCGGATCGTGTTCTTGGTTTCGATATGCTGGCTCCGGAGGGTTATGGTGAGATCATCGGCGGCAGTCAGCGCGAGGATGATTACAATACCCTGCTTAAGCGAATCCGCGAACATAAACTACCCGAGGATGCTTTTCAGTGGTATCTCGATTTACGGAAGTACGGTTCTGTCCCTCATTCTGGCTTTGGATTGGGTTTCGAGCGCACTATCACCTGGATCTGCGGCATTCATCATTTGAGAGAAGCGATCCCCTTCCCACGAATGATGTATCGACTGAAACCATGAAAGAACTGAAAAGGAAATTTTCAATGAGTGCATATTATCAATTGCTATCAATAAGAATTGAAGGCTATCGGCCGTTTGATGATATAACGATCCCTCTCCTGCCACTGCAGGTTATCGTAGGCGCCAATGGATCGGGTAAATCAAGCCTTTTCGAGTTCTTAAAGTTTATCCGCGATGCTTGTTATCAGGAGATTCCTCCCGAAATCGTTGAAGGTACAGTTGGACAGCAGATATTTCATAAACCCGGACCTGACCGTTTATGGTGGAGTGCAGAGATCGATAATAAAGAGAAGGTTCCCCTCTATTATCAGGGTGAATTAGAAGGACCAATTGGATCGGCTAAGATCTCCTTTGAAAGAGTCATTACCAAAGAACCTTTACATAAAAGATATAGCAAGGGCTATATATTTTTAGATTTTAAAAATGGAAAAGGTGTTGTCAGAGATCCAATAGACAAAGAATTTATGCGAAAAGAATGGGATTTAAAAAAGCCAAACCAGCTTGGTCTTGGCGCAATCACAGATTCGACATTGGTTACTCTTTTCAATCTCAGAGAATATATAAGAGGTTGGCGATTCTATAATTCCTTTAATATCAACAATGAAAAAATCAGGAAATCAGTACCCACCAGCCAGGAACCAGTATTGCATGAAGATACGGGAAATTTGAGTGCGGTTTTATTCAATTTAATGACCGAACATCCGGAATCGTTTGAGGAACTAAAATTTGTTCTTAAAGCTGCCATACCTGGATTTCATGATCTCAATGTCAAAGCAAGAGGAGGTCCCGGCGAAGTCATTGCTTTCTGGCGGGAAAAAGCCATCGATACTGATTTGAGTCTGGCTGATTTATCAGATGGCACACTCCGATTTATTGCCTGGGCAACCTTGTGTGTTATGCCTTCTCCGCCAACCTTGATTTGTATTGACGAACCTGATCAGGGAGTGCATCCAAGAACTCTGCCGATTATTGCCGGATTGTTTGAAAAGGCTTCTCAGCGAACACAAATAATTTTAGCGACACACGCTTCATATTTTCTTACCCAGTTTGATTTATATAACGTCGCGGTGATGAAAAAAGAAGATGGAAAAAGTATATTTCTGAATGTCGGCAATTCTAAAACACTTTTAGATAATTTGGAGGATTTCGGACGTGAGGAGCTGGAAAAAATGCACCGCACGGATGAACTGGAGGCGCTTGCATGAGCGAAATCTTTGTCTATGTCGAAGGAGCAAGCGATCAACTTGGTATGCGTGAATTATTCGCTGATATAATAGAGATTGCAAAACAACATGGAAATAAAGTTGATTTCTATTCTTTAAATGGTAAGAAATCCCTATTAAATAATGGGCTTAAAAAAGCGATAAACATTCTGAGAAACCGACCCAACAGCTATGTTTTTATTGTTCCAGACCTTTACCCGCCTAACGTGTTATTTCCACATAAACCGCCAAAACGGATAGTGGAAGTGCTTTTCAATGATTCTGAAGTAAAATATAGGGATGTTATAGATGCACCCTGGATTCTTCAGCTATCTGATCGTAAAGAACTCATAGAAAAATGTTCACAAAATTTTAGACCATTTGTATTAGATATGTTTAATATTCTAGGAGTTAAATAATATATAATTACATTAACTCAGAAACCATGAGGGAATAGTATGAAATTATCAATTCGAACCAAACTGATAAGTTGTTTTGTACTTATTCTTGTCATTGTCGCGATCATGGCGTGGCCCGGAGTGATTGCGATGAGAGGGATCATCAATGAACTACAGGAGAATATTACCAACAACTTAAAACCAGAGCGACTAATCAGTGAGGCGAATGTCTCGCTTATCAAATGGAATCGCTCCCTATTAAACCATGCTCTTTCGGAAGATTTGAATAGTATGTACAATTATGAAGAGATTATGCTTAAAGAGAAGAATAATATACTAGATAATCTTCAACAATTATCTCAAATAAAGTATATGCCTGAGAAGGAGAAGGAATATGTTCAAATAATAGAAGATGATATTCAACTTGCCATACCAATTCAAGTCCGAATAGTAACACTGTCCCGTCAAGGATTGTCAAATGAAGCCTACAAAACAATCAATGCAGAGTTCCGTCCCTTTGTCAACAAGATTGATTCCGTGATGGTTGAAATTGTCAAGCTACAAACGATTCAGTTTGAGGAGACAGTGAAGATTGCTGAAATAGAGTCCCACCAGCATATAGTCAGAGTTTATATAATTGTCTGTGCGGCGATTCTCCTGGTAATCATGGTAGGCATCTACTTCTCGAATACCGTCTTGATAAAAATGACGAAGTTGATTGAAGGGGCGAAATTTGCCGCCGCCGGGGACTTCCAGAAGGCTAAAGTCTCCCTCAGAGCGAAAGATGAGTTTGGGTACCTGGGTGATGTCTATAATCAGATGTTGGTTAGAATTGAGAGGAACACAACGGAACTTAAGCGTTCGGAGGAAGCGCTGAAGGAATATTCGGAGCGGCTGGAAGAGATGGTGCTGCAAAGGACTCGTGATTTGCAGGAATCGGAGTCGCGCTTGAGAACCATCACCCAAGCGGCTCAAGATGCTGTCATAATGACCGGTTCAAAGGGGGAAATAATTTTTTGGAATCCTGCTGCGGTAAAGATGTTTGGTTATTCAGCCCAAGAAGCCATCGGACATGATCTCCATCTCCTGATTGCCCCGCCGCGCTATCACGAAGATTATCTTAAAGGTTTCAAGAAATTTCAATCAACCGGAAAGGGAGCTGCTGTCGGCAAAACTCTTGAACTTGAGGCATTGCACAAGAATGGTTATGAATTCCCCATTGAGATTTCCTTATCTGCTATTCAAGCTGGCAATGAATGGCACTCAGTGGGAATCGTTCGCGATATCGCTGAACGCCAAAAGGCGATGACTGCTTTGCGGGAAAGCGAGGAGCGCTATCGGGTGGTGTTCGAGCGGGCGGGTGATTATGTGCTAATGCTGGATTTGGATCAGGAAATGATACCAGTCATAATGGACGCCAATGAAGCGGCGCTATCATTACATGGTTATTCCCGTGAGGAGATGATCGGCAAGCCAATTACCTTGCTTGATCAAGAAATGACTCCCGAAATGCTTCTCGAGAGAAAACGTCTCCTCGATGAGGAAGGAGGGGGGATCATCTTAGCCCGTCATAATAGAAAGGATGGAACCGGATTTGATGTCGAAGCTCATCTTCAAATTATTCAGATAGGTGATAAAAACGTTTTACTTTCAATAGAGCGCGATGTCACCGGTCAAAAGCAAGCAGAGGAAGCGTTAAAAGTATCTGAAGAGCGCTACCGTCGGGTGATCGAAAATATAAATGATGTGATATATTCCATCAGCCCATCTGGTGAACTGACCTTTATCAGTGGCGCTTGTGAGAAACTGTTTGGAGTACCAGCAGAGGTGATTACCGGAAGAAATATAAATGATCTAGCCTCGATGGTTCCAGTGTCGCCGGAGGATTTTAAAAAATCCAATGAATTGTTTTACGAAGCTGTCAGTAAAGGATTGGATTCCCTAAGCTTTGAATTCACCTTCAAGAAACAGGAAGGCGAGATTCATCTGGAGATAAAGCAGAATATTCAATATGATGATTCAGGCAATGTCTTGGGAAGTTTTGGAGTTATCCGCGACATCACCAAACGTAAGAGTGCAGAGGCGGCATTACGGGAGTCGGAAGCAAGATATAGAGCGCTGTTTGCTGGTTCTACCGATGGAATACTGATCGCCGACATAGAGACAAGGAAGTTTATATTTGCAAATCCAGCAATTTGCAGAATGTTGGGGTATTCGGAAGAAGAGATGCTTACGAAGTTCGTTCCGGATATTCATCCGAAGGAATCTTTAGAGTATGTGATCTCAGTTTTCGAAGCACATGCGCGAGGCGATATGTCACTGACGTCTGAAGTTCCCTGTCTGCGAAGCGATGGGAAAATAATTTATGCTAAGATAAACACTTCCAAAATCATAATAGGTGAAAGAGAGTGCAATGTAGGATTCTTTACGGACGTAACTGAGCAAAAACAACTTGAAGAACAGTTCCGTCAATCGCAGAAAATGGAGAGTATCGGGCGTTTGGCGGGCGGCGTGGCTCACGACTTCAACAACCTGCTGACGGTGATTACCGGGCATACTGACATGGCGTTGATGGCGCTCGATCCCAATGATCCTCTCTGCGAAGACCTGGAAGAGATTCAGAAATCCGCCGAACGGGCATCCAACCTTACACGTCAGCTTCTCGCCTTCAGTCGTAAACAGACTCTCCAACCTAAGGTTTTAAATCTAAACAAAATAATACAAGACCTGGACAAGATGCTCAGACGGATTATCGGCGAGGATATCGCTTTGGAAACAGTTGCCGAGCAAAATTTATGGAATGTGAAAGTCGATCCGGGACAGATTGAGCAGGTCATTGTCAACCTTGTGGTGAACGCTCGTGATGCAATGCCGCAAGGGGGGAAGTTGACCATCGAAACCCTGAACGTCAACTTGGATGAGGAGTATTGCCGCACTCATGCTACGGTCAAGCCGGGGAAAAATGTCATGCTTGCCGTTAGCGATACCGGAATCGGGATGACAAAAGAAGTAAAAGAACAAATCTTTGATCCCTTTTTCACCACTAAAGAGACAGGAAGGGGAACCGGCTTGGGACTTTCCACCGTCTATGGGATCGTCAAGCAGAGTGATGGACATATCTGGGTTTACAGCGAACTAGGAAAGGGTACCTCGGTAAAAATCTACTTACCGATGGTTTTAGGTGAAGCGGAGGAAATCGTCCGCAAAGTGGCATTCGATAAAATGCCTGAAGGCAGCGAGACGGTTTTGGTCGTGGAGGATGAGGACGCGGTTCGTGACATGGTCGTTCGCGTCTTGACTCAGCAAGGTTACCAAGTGATTGAAGCGCAAAGCGGAGGAGATGCTTATATTCTCTGCCAGAAATTGGAAAAACCGGTCGATCTTGTTGTAACCGATGTCATCATGCCGAATATGAGCGGCAATGAATTGGTCGATCATTTACGCAACCTGTTTCCTGATTTCAAAGTGCTCTTTATGTCCGGTTACACCGCCAATGCCATTGTTCATAACGGAATCTTAGATGCCAAAACGCCTTACTTGCAGAAACCTTTTCGTCCAAAAGATCTAGCGATAAAAGTGCGAGAAGTTTTGGATAAATAATAAGGAGAGCCAATGACCGCGGGCGTCCTCGTTATCAATCCCGGAACAACGTCGACAAAAGTTGCAATCTTCGATGGCGAGATCGAAATCTGGAAATCAACCATCGAACACCATACGAGCATACTTCACCAATTTCCCACAATTGCCGCGCAGTTGGACTATCGCTATCAGTTGATACGAGAGGCGATTCCAATAATTTATCACGGGAAGCTGTTGGCGGTAGTTGGGAGAGGCGGATTGCTGCGTCCCGGCGAAGGAGGCGTCTATTTAGTAGAAGAAGCGTTGCTTGAAGATGTCCGTCAGGCGCGCTGGGGCGAACATGCGAGCAATCTGGGTTCGATGCTGGCGGATCGTTTCGCAAATGAGTGGAAGATTCCGGCTTATATTGTTGATCCGGTGACGACCGACGAGTTCGATGAAGTGTCACGTATCAGCGGGGTTCCGGGAATTGTTCGGAAATGCCGGGCTCATGCGTTGAATATCAAAGCTGTAGCGCGCCGAGCCGCTGAGCTGATCGGCGTGCCTTTTGCAGAAACCCGTTTCGTTGTCGCCCATCTTGGAGGAGGGATCTCGATTGCGGCTTTGAAGAATGGGCGCATTTCGGATGTCAATGACGGCCTTTTAGGCATGGGTCCCTTCAGTCCGGAACGAGCCGGAGCCCTGCCCTTACAAGGTGTCATGGATTTTGTACGAGATAAAGGTTATGATGAAACAAAAATGATTTTTAGCCGAAAGAGCGGATTTGTCGGCTATTTCGGTGTCTCGGATTTACGCGAGATCGAAGAGTTGAGGGAATCCGGAGATGTCACGGCAGAATTGGTTTGGCGAGCGATGATCTATCAGATTGCGAAGGAGATTGGGGCGATGGCGGCGGCGTTGGATGGTAGGCTGCATGGCGTCATCCTCACCGGCGGTCTGATCAAATCGCAAAACTTTTTGCATTGTTTGAAAGATAAAATCGCATTTCTTGGACACATCTTTGAGTATCCCGGGGAGGAGGAGATGCTGGCGTTGGCGGAAGGCGCTTTACGGATTCTTCGCGGATTGGAAAATATGAAAAATTACACAGAAATACAGGATGAACAGCTGTCTCT
>CAZCRQ010000045.1:0-12210 GCA_964501095.1 uncultured bacterium
TCGATCAGGTCAGGATCACCGATGGTCACATGATAAACACTGTAAGGCTCCACTTCGACATCCTGGGCAAGCACTGGAAGGGTGAGCAACGTTGATAAAATGCAAAAGCTAAAGGAGAAAAGAGAAAGGCGAGAAGGAAAAGACGAAAGGGCAAGGATGAAAGGCGAAAGATTAAAGGCGTTCGCCCAGAGTACTTTAACCATTACCCTTTGCTTTTTACACTTTGATATTTGCCGTTTATTCATTGTATTTATTCTTTTACTTTTTATGGCTCTCAGTGAATGACGCTTTGGGTGACTCCCCGGGTAACTCCTCGATGCTCTCGGACAGCCTGGAAACAGGTTGTCCGAGAATGGAAAAATCCTCATGGGCGAGGACGCCCATGCTACGCCCTTGCCCTTTCCCCTCTACTTCTCCCCTTCAACTTACGGCTGGGCATCGATGTAGGTCAGCATCCGGTGATAATGCTCCACCTGCGATTTATTGTTCAACTGCCGGTAGGCGCTGATCAGGAGCCGGAAAAGGTCTTTCTGATTTGATTTATTGAGGTTTTTGAGCAAATCCGGCGCCAGGGCGGCTTCACCGTAAAGAATACGCTTCTCCGGCTGGTTGCGACTTAAATCCGAGAGCACGAACAAGGCAAATGCCTGTTGCTCGGACGGGATCAACGCCGCTTGGTAATAGTAAATGAACGCTTTTTCCAGATTACGACGGTTCTTCTCCAGCTCCTGGGCGTAAAAAATGCACCAGGGAGCATACAGGTTCAGGAGTCTGGTAGTGTTGGAGTCCGTCTGCTCTGCCTGCTGGTTCATCCGCAGGGAAAATTCAACCGGATTCAAGTGGTTGAGCAAGGTGTCCAGGCTGGAATCCACTTCGGTAAACCCGGCGTCGCTGAGCATGGCGCGCACGGATTTCAACGCCGCCTCTTTTTCATCGAGAAAATTGAAATCCAACTCCGCTGCCAGCGTTTTCATCTCGAAAAGTGCGGAGGGCACAGTCAGCCGTGGCAGCACTTCATTGATCAACCGACGGCTCTCGCCATAATCCTGTGCATTATAGAGCTTGATGATCTTATCACGCTGCTCGGCGGCTTGCATATCGCCGGTATTCCAGCTCAGCCATTCAATGATATTTCTCGCGAAAACCAGGTTGATGGAATCCTGCCCGGTGGATTCTGTACGGCACATTGCCTGCAAACGCTGCGCATCCGCCATCAGGTTCTCTTCAATCCCCAGTGCATTCTCCAGCATCACCTGCTTGTCTACATAAAAGATCCAATCGGAATACTCCTGATCGCTTAAAGTTGTCCTCAGACTATCAGGAGAGAGCAACGGCGCCCAAGTCAGAAGAATGTCCTCAGCTTTACGGTAGTGCTCCAAAGCTTTAAGCGTATCGCCCTTCATCGCCCACAGTTCGCCAAGTTTTTCCACATTGATCCAGTATGTTGGATCCATCTCAGAGAGGATTTCCCGTTCTTGAATGGCTTCCTCGATATCATCCAAAGAGCGATGGACAACGGCAAGGTCAGTCAGGATCAGGATCAACTCCGGACGGGCATAAGAATCCCAGGGATCCAGTTCAAGGGCGTGTATGTAACTGTCACGTGACCACTCTAGAAAACGCGCCGCTTGATGTCGCACCGACTCCGCAGTCGCCAACAGTTGCTCCTCGGGTAAATCCTGGATCAAGAAACCTTTTTTCACGCCCAGTTTCTGCTGCCCAACCTTCCACTGACCTACTGCGATGTTGTACTGTTCGATCACCTTTTGGGAATCTTCCCAGGTCATCTCGGCTACACGTTTCGGTTCGCCTTCGCCGCGTTTCCAGAGTTCCAGAAGCGGATCGGCAACATGCCTGGCGGTTCGCCCGGCTTCCAATAGCTGAGTCGCCAGGGAATCCTCATAAAATCCCACCAGCACCTGCCTTGCCGCCAAGGTTGCAGAATACGCCACACTAGGACGCACTCCCGCTGGAACCTCCAGAGAATCGAGAAATAGTGAGGAGTCAATGGTGACGGATGTCGTAGTTGTCAGCGAATCCTCAAAACCGGATTCCATGGATATTTTTTGCTTACTTCCAGTCCTCGCTAAGAAAGATGCACAACCCAGAAGAAATATGGTGATAAAGAATGCAGAAATATTAGTTGACAATAATATGCGATGAGAAGTAATCATTTCAAGGGATAATCTCATTTAATTTAGCAGGATTTTACGCAGTCGCTTTTTCCTATGTATGACACTGCAGAACACCGAAATTTAACCATAGTATTTGAGCTTCTCCTTCAGGTGACATTCGGTTTCGAATCTCCTGTACTAATTTTCTTATAGGTTGATGTGAAGTCCACCATAGTATAATAAGGATTATTCCAGAAAGGAATCCTAATACCGTAATGATAACAAAAACATTAAAGAGCCTAATTGAGTTAATTACGGTTGTAATCAATGAGATCAGAAATGAGGTTGAAATTGAAATGAGAGATATTCCAAGGTTAAGGAAAAGGGAATGACTCGACCCTTGACTTAGCCTTATAAGCTCCTCATCGGAAATCTGATGGACTTTAAGTACGCCAATTCTACCAATACGAATTTCCGGAAGAAATTCAGATTGTTGTTGATCGCTGATGTTCATTGTATCCCCGCGACTGTGCGTACCGATGCTTTAACCGTGCCTGAATAGCCACCAAGATCAATTACCAAATGCCAATGACCTGGATGAGGAGCGCTGAGCCTTACTGGAGATTTCGTGGCGAGTCCACCGAAATACTGGTGCTGTTCGCCTCGCTGATAACGAGTATAATTAGTACCATCAAGTAAACGAACATTGGCTTGCTTATCCAGTTTAACCTCTACATACTCGCCCTTTTGAAGGTGTATGTCGTAATGTAAGAAGTTCATTTTGGATCTCCTCTTTGATTTAACGTGTTAAGAAGTAGAGTTAATTATTCCTAGTTATAGTACACCATTCTTAACACAAAACTACTTTCAACTGCATCGTTAATCTTATCAGTCTTGTCAATCCTGTTAAAAAGAACCTCACCCACCGGAACTCTGGGTCATCTCCCACCATCCTTGGAAAATGCTCATCATTTCCGCGGCTTTGGGGTGTCCGGCGGGAAGAAGTTTCAGATCAATCAGAACTATGTCATCCCCTCCAGCGACTTTGCCATATTTAAACTGCTCACTCGCTCCCTTGGCTCCAATGTCTTGCAACAAAGTGGCTTCGGTGTCCTGACGGAGAAAGATCTTTAGTTCCGGAGTTCGTCCCTTTCGCCCGAGAAGAAACATGGTATATTTCTTTCCGTCGGGAGTCTCAAATTCCACCATAGTATGCACATCCCCCGAGGCGTAATCAAACAACTCCGGTTTTTTCAGAATCTCGGGAATTGGTTTCTGATGGTCAGCGATCCAATCGATAATCGGACTGATTGCTTCCAACGAACGGGTGTCGATAAGGTTTTTTTGCGGTGTGACCACCGGCATACGTGTCACCGGTGCGGCAATAGGGGTGCTGCTTCTTTCAACAATTCGTTCACCATGAGCCGCTGAGGATTCTCGCACTACGTTTCGTTCCCTGCCGATTCGTGGATCGCCGACCGAGCGTTCTTCCAATTTTGCCCGTGTCCCAATGTTCGTCTGTATGGAACGAGCCTCGCGATGATCATCAAGAATACGAGTTACCTGGGTGCGACGCTGATTTAGCTCCTCTCGCACCTGCCGTTGTTCCACCAGGTTTCTCTGATCTTGTTGGCGTTGTACCATACGCTCACTGCGCAGAGGGCGACGATCCCGCTGCTGACGTGAAATGTGACGCTCCTGCTTTATCCGTTCCAAGTTCTCCCGTCGCGCTTCTTCCTTCTTCCGTTTTTGCAGCTCAATAATCTTGATGATCGATTCGGGGAGACGGATTCTCTCCACCGTCCACTGTAAATGCGGGATAATAGCCCAGCCGATTATAAAAATCAGGATAGTGCCCAAAAACGCCGCGGGAACCAACCGGCGTTGATGTCTTGGGGGTTGTTGCTCCCAGATCATTCTTTTTCTTCTCTATATGACAAGTCCAAACCCGGCTCCGGCAAACCCAATAGCTTACAATAATCATAAGCGGTCACGGTTCCCTCCACCGGCGACTCGGGAGAGGGGATGATCGCGATCTGTTTGATCGGATGCTCGCTTAAGTCGATCAACTGAGTCTCCAGCTCCAACGCATCTTTCGCCTGGCTCTGAGATTCCTGGGTTCCGATATACCAAGTCAACTGGTAGCGGGAAATCGGCACTACAACCCACTTTTCGATCAAAGAGCCGTCAGGTGCCAAAATCTCACGAAGAATATATTCCATGTCCTCCTCTGCATCCGAGGTCACCACTTCGATCAAGAGAATATCAATGGATTCTTGCACTTCTTCTTCGGTTGCTTGTGCCGGGGGAATATCAAAGCGCCCCTTCGGCTGCAAGTCCGCCACGCTGACAAAACCGATCAGGATGATCAAGGTTACATCGACCAGCCGCAGGATAATCCCTTTTTCACTCATGGCGATCTCTCATTCCGAGGTGATTCGTTTAACCACTAAGCTCTTCTCGATGTCCAATTCATCGCAGAGATTTGCGATCCACTTGATATTCTCCATCTTGGCGGCGCGATCGGCGCGAATACGTACATGGACAATTTCCTCCGTACCGGCGAGGTTGCGCTCCATCTCCAGGTAGTGCGCCACTTCTTCCAGGGAAGCTTCATTGAGATTGCCTTCAATGAAAAAATCTCCCCAGGCGTCGATAGTCAGGGTAACCATGCGTCTGTCCTGAGCCTGCTGCTCGATTACCTCATGAGCGTCCGCCAGCTCTATCCGCTTCTGATCCTCAATCGTGGCGACGGAAATAAATCCGAAGAGCACCAGCAATACAATATCCACCAAACGTAGAATCATGCTTCGACCTCAGTTATGACAGTTTGCGATTCCATTGCCTGTTTTTCAAAGGAAAAGCGAAGCTCATCCCCTTTTTGGTAGGCAACTTCCAGTTGCCGGTCGAAAATGTTGTTGAGAAAGGTGGTGATCAGATTTAAAATCAAGCTGATGATGATGCCGACCAGTGTAGTTGAGAGTGCGACGCCCATGCCGGAGATGACCAGATTCGGGTCGAGCTTGCCGGGTGCGAAAGTCAGGTACATGCCGAAGACAGTGCCTAAAAGTCCCAACGCCCCGGCGGAATCGGAGAAGAAGACCATCCAGTTGCGGAAAGTACGGAACCGTTCCTGACGCATCCTCGCGGCGCGGACGATCTCATTTAAAAATTCGCCCTTCGAATACTTTCCTGATTTTCCAATCGTGAACAGGATACCTAAAAGATGCCCCAATTCGGATGATCCGGCGGAACCACGTAACATCTCCTCCAAATCGGATAGCTCAATTTCATAGAAAGATTTCACCCGAAACGACCTGGTGCGAAATGTTTCCACCAGGAGTGTTCCGCCCTGGATGATTCCAAGAAAACAACCACAAGCGAATACTCCAAGGAGAAAATATCGAAAAACCTGGCAGTCTTTCAGAATTTTACCGACACTCAAAACGGTCTTTTCCGCGCCTGACTTTGTCGCCGCCTCTTTCTGAACATCAATCTGCGCCAATGTAAAGCCGCTAAGCATTATCCCGATCAGGATTATCGCAGTCAGCTTGAATTTCATTCCTTCTTCCCTTTGCCCTTTTTGTTTGCATTAGCCTGTCTTTTCATCACAAGTCTTGGAAACCGCTCCAGGACAGGGATTGCAGGTATATTGATGTTAGTATTTGTCAGTTAGATTGCTGGTATTATATGTCAGTTAGATTGCTGGTATTATATGTCAGTTAGATTGCTGGTATAATTATGATTCGACCAGCTAATTTACCCGCTTCAGCGGGTTGTTATGTAGCACCCGCCTTCAGGCGGGGTGGCTAGGATAACATATTGTAAAAGCGCGCTTTAGCGTGACTTCCCGGATGCTTTAGCTCAATCACATGCCAAGTTGAAGCATATATCATGCTGGCTAAAGCTATTTCAAGCACGCTAAAGCGGGCTTAGGCAAATTGCATCGTTTTGTACACCCTTGCTAAAGCAAGGTGCTAGCGAGCAGCCCGCTAAAGCGGGCAACAGTTGCATGTTTTTAGAATAAGTTGAAATAAAGATCGCTAAATAGAAACAAATAAAATTTAAACATTAGATATTTACTAAAAGTTGCTCACTCCTAAAGATTAGACTAAGAGACAGTGCGTCAGCCGGGGACGGCTGACGCCACCTGGTAATGCGTCAGCCGGGGACGACGGACACCACCATAGTGCGTCAGCCGGGGACGACGGACACCACCATAGTGCGTCAGCCGGGGACGGCTGACGCCACCTGGTTTTACCTTTCCCCTTTATCCCCTCGCCTTTCGCCTTTAACCTATTGTTTCGCCTTTAACCTATTGTTTCGCCTTTCGCTTTTGCCCTATTTATTACCCACATTCCCCATTTCGGGAAGTTGCTGCGGTGTTAGTGATTTATCTCCACCAAGGATTAAAATATATCTATCCGCATCCATTTTGGTCAAGGGAGCATTAGGTGTGATGTCAATCGCATACGCCCGATTATGATGGATGATGCGTAGAGTTCCGCGTGAGGTGTAAACAATTTCACGATCATTATTCTGATACGCAAAAGTATAATAATAATGCCCGGGCGGTGCCAATTGCCCATCCCGCAACGTCCAATCCCAATTCAGTTTTGCCGGTAATTCCCCTTCCCCTTCAGTCATGAAGACAATCTCATTTTGAGAATTACGGATCTCCAGTCTCCATGGGGCGAAGTAGTTCTCCTGGTAGGCAGGGAAAATATGGAAGGTTGTTGCCTCCGGTTTAGTTACAGTTTGATACTCTTCATTTAATTTCAAAAGGTCACTGACATTGACCAGCGTGAGAGGTGATTGCCCGGGGACATAGACCGGCACATTTTTCCGAACCGCCGTCCGCCCGCCGGTGATTACGTTCAACAGTGCATTCGCCCGTCGCTCCGCACCCGAATAGGCGAAAAGCTCCGCGGGAATGCTTGTATTCTGAAGACGGAAGCCAATCCCTTCAAGCACCCCATAATAATTGGGTGAATAGATTCCCTGGGGACGCACTGTCGGATCACTGACATCCATCTTCAACAAATCCAATTTAGTAAAGGAGTCTTCCCGCAGACCTTTAATATCCCCAAGGTCTTCCGGGAATAGTGTAACCAGGCGGTTCTGATCGATAGTTTCATCCACTCTCCGGCTCACCCGACGTCGCTGCACCTCAACCAGCTCTCGGTCGGCAACGATAAAAACCGCGCCTTGAGGTTTCGCGGCGGGACGCAGACGCACCGGCGCCGCCTGCACACCCGGAATTCGCGGTAGCGGCTGCGGTTCCGGCAATTTCGGCAAGCGGTGTAGGTCGAGCAGGAAACCAAAACGATGAGTCCCGCTGGAAGCAAGGTTGATATCGGTCAGGGGATACTCATAGCGGTAATTGAAGTACCAATTTTTATATAAATAGGTTTCGGCTTCAAACTGCATCGCACGATGTCCGAAGCTGAAACGAAACAATCCCAAGTTCTCAATTGGCAATTCCGCGCCATAGAGCATCCGGTCGGAAAGTTGATCCCCCACCTTGCTGGCGCCCACCGCGGTTACATCACTTGAGTTCAGCGAGGTCAGCGACGAGACCAGATTGACATTTCCCAAATAAAATTTGAATCCTGTGGAAAAAGAGATCGGTTGACGGATGATTCCGCTGCCAAAGGAAATATCTGGTTCATTCAAATGTTCAACCGACATAGAGAAATTCATCCATTGTGTGGGCAGCATAGAGAAACCAACACCGAAGGATTGATTCCATTTACTGGTGCCATTCTCGAACACTGGATCGTTCTCGTCGAATAGGTAAAACTTGCTGCGGTCAAAGGAACGCTCAAAAAAGTCAACATTCGCCCCTACAGCCAGATATTCCGCCAGTTTCCAACCATAAGACAATCTGAAATCGTTCTGCGAGTACATTCCCGCTAGGAGGGACTGTAAACCGACGCCTACTCCACGCAGTTTCCACGGCAAATGATAAGTCAAGAGTCCGCTGCGGATCCCAAAAAGATCCCCCGCCACCCCAACCTGGTGCGTTGACAGCGCCAAGGTAAGACGATCCTGCAAAAACGCATTCATGGCAGGATTGGCGAAGGTCACCTCGAGCGCTTCTAAATCCGCTGGATTGCCGCGATAAAGATTCACCACCTGGGCGTTGCTCGTAGATACTGTAAATGTAAACACCACTACTAAAAGAGTGATTGTATACTTATACTTAGTTGATATGTTGTTTATTATTAACATAACCGCTATAATAATGAAAGTCATCGCATCAGATAAACCAGACCCGATTTGACTTTTTTCCCTTGATCCTCGAATACATATAGATATGCGCCAGGAAGACATAACCGTCCCAGACGGTCGCGACCATTCCAGACAATCGCATTGTCGGTAATCACTGTCAGACTGGTAATGATTATGCCATCTATTTGAAATATATCCACTTTAGGAGAAGTAAAACGATCATCCTCAAAACTAAAGTACAACAGGTCGTTGAATCCATCGCTGTTGGGCGTGAATGGCTGAGGGTGGGCGTGGAGTCCCTGAAAAACATGTATAACTGTTTCCCTGGCGACATTATTGGAGTAATCAGCATCCCCTTCCTCACCGACAAAGACCTCCAGTTTAAAGAGATGACGCCCCGGTGCGGTGGATGTCCAAGTCAACTCCTTTGTCAACGTTTCAAAGGGGAAGGGCAGGGAGGTGTCCGCATCCAGCCTCGTCACTATGCCGTTGTATTCATCCGTCAACAAGTACCAGACGGGATCATGAGGAACAAATCCACGGATTTCATCGATCCGATAGATTATAGTCACTTCCTCGCCAAGGTGGATCGAAGTCGGGGAGACATTTAACTGCGCCCGAAGATCGGGTCGCGGAATAATCAGTTCCTCACGCAGGCTGTCATTTCCCGAATTCGAATCATTCCCTCCCGGAAATGAAAGGGTCAACTCGAAAGCATTCACTCCCGAGCGATCCAAACGGTAAGCGATAGAGTCAAGAAAAGAGCCGTTTGGTGGGAAATTTACAAAAACAGAATCGAAGAGGATTTCCTGGAACATCTCATCCACGCGGTGTTTTAAACGGACTCGACAATCTAAGTCAGCATAAGCCCCGTTGATCTCGCGAACCTGAAAGCCGACCAGAATGGAATCACTTCTCGAGGCTGTCTCCAATTCATTTCCCTCGAGATCGAAAAACCGTATCCAACTCGCCTCGAGGTCATTTCGGAAGACAAAAACGGAGGCGGCGGTGGAATCATTTTCAACGTTGGAATCGTTCCATTCGCCGTGGTGAAGGGTCAAAGTGAAGGTGTTAAGACCCGTGGTTGATAGTCTGATCAAGACCTCTTCGCTGACAACGCCCAGGGAGTCAAAACCGTCAAAGTCCCGACCGATAACCGTTCTCCAATACTCACCCTGGACATATTGTTTCAGACGGGCAGTGAAGGGTTCATATAATGGGATGCCAGCAGTTTCACGAATGGTGTAGGAAACAGTCACCGTATCCAGGATACTCGAACTGTTTATCAAGAGCGAATCATTATTAAAAATCAGCACCTGCTTGGCTTCGAGATCGCAGCGCCAGATCTCCGCCAGGATTCCCGCCCGCAGGATTATACTCTGAATGTCCTGCTCGGCAGTGTCGTTGAACCTCCTGTCGTAGACCCAAAGCGTTTCCATCACCGTCGAGTCGTGAGGAAGAAGAAAAGGATGAAACTGCACGGTCCGAGTGAACGGTACCGGGTAAGGATCTGGCGTCATCAAGGTATCATAAGGCAAACTGTCGGAATCGACCAGCGAAAAATGCGTAAGACGGTCAGTGCGGTATCCTACTCTCAAACCAAAATTGCCAATATTACTAACCTCGAACTCCCGAGTCATGATTTCATCGAAGTGAATATCACCGAAGTCCAACATATCGACATTGACCGAGAGAACAGACCTTCCACCGGTTCCAAAGAGATGAAGCCCCAGCGCCTGCACCCCGCCAGCCCAGTTATCATAATAGATGATGCCTATCCCATGCCAACGTTCCCCTGGGAGCGATGGATTCGTCGTATCTGTCGGGGTAAAACGGAAGGGAATTTTCAAGGTATCATGTGGCGCCACACGAAGGGGATATTCGGCGGTATAAGGCGTATTCCCATCCTCCAGAGTGTCATCGATAGCAAATATCCCATTCAGGTCGAGAGGGAGGTAGGCATCCCGAAAGAGAACCGTGAATTCGAGATTGTTGACGATCTCATAGTTTAGGACGGAAAAGGAATCGATCGGGGTCGTCCGGAAACGATTGAAGGGCACAGGTTGAAAAGCTTCCTGGAAATCGAGAGTGTCCACTTCGATATGGGGAACTGTCGGCTGGCATAAGTCAGGATTGGTGATCAGCACAATCCTCTCCTCGCTGGGAGTACGTTCGTTGACAATGAGGTCGATATCGCTGTCCAGATCAAAATCGACCGGAATAATGTTGTCGGGGTGAAGATAGGGTGATTGATAACGCAGTCTGTTGGTGACGTTATCCGCATAAGTATAAATCCCACTATCGTACTGACCATATTCATAGCGTGAAATGATCCAGTTACGGCTTGGCATTGAACTTATGCCGTCAAGGTCTGCCAGAACGATCTCATGCGCTCGATTGAAAGTCGCCAGGGGATATTGCGGGCTGAACAGACGGTGACCGTAATTCTGAAAACGAAGTATGAATTCTCCTTCATCCAGGGTGACATTCCCCTCGTTCCATACAAGTATATCCGGTAGTTGGGTATTTTTTGCGCGATCCTGATAGGGTCCAATATCCCAGAATCCATAAAGATTGCCAATTACCATGCCGGTGGCGCCAGTTACACCCACTAATGTCAATGGCGTCCCGCGTTCTAACACCACTTCCTCCCCGCTGGATTCATTCCAGAAGAAGTCGACCGTGTTCCACCCCTGATAACAGACCGCCAGATCCACTCTCCCATCGTCATTCAAATCAGCGGCTTTGATGTTGACCGGACCCGCCCCAATTGGCAGCGGATCGAGGCGAATGAAGTCCAACTGACCAGGGGTGCTTTGATTTTGAAAAACAATCAGTTGATCCATGCCATCAAGAATGACGATCAATTCCGCTCTCCCGTCATTGGTCAGGTCTGCAGTTACAAAATCCTGGGGACGGAAGGCATTCAACGACAGCAATTGTTCTGCACCGAACTCGACAGTGTAGTCATGGCTCAGGTTCCGGTGGATTCCGAGAGTGTTTCGCCAATAATCGCTGGAAATCAGATCGATTCTGCCGTCACGGTCAAGATCGGCTGCCCGCAATGTACGATGTCCGTCGCAAACTGAAATCTCATCGTCCTGCCAGTCAAAAGGTCGATCGAGAAAAGGCAGCCCTCGATCACGGATCTGGTTGCGCGCCACGCCAAGTAGATCGGTATAAAGCACCGCCAGATCGGGAAATAGATCCTGGTCAAAATCCGCCACGGCTATAGCATGCGCTGTTTTATTCACCTGACCAAAGTTCAATTCACCCGATTCCAACAGCGCTTCACGTATCCCTCCCGCTGCCTTGATATGAAAATCGAAACAGTATGCAGAATCCAACGGCTCCCCGGTCGTTGACTCCATCAGTGTCGTTACCGTGATATGAAGCTGTTCGCCTACCTCCCAAAACCAAAATGGCGACAGTTCTAAGGTGTCACCATGGGCGGATACATTAAGATAGGTGTAAACCTGAAGATTGCTCACGACATACAGCGCATTGTTAGGAAGAGGAAATCGCGGAGGCTGATCGAAGATGATCCGGATGGTGTCCGACTGGGTGAAAAATTCTGTCCTGGGACGAGGATAGGTTTCACGAATGCTGAATCCAGCCGTCGTCGAGGTTAAAAGCATCAGTCCCACTACCGCCAGAAATAATTTCGTATCTGTATTGTTCATGTACGTATCTGCGGATTTGTCATTTGTCACTTGTCATTTGTCATCTATTATTTGTCATTCTGAACGAAGTGAAGAATCTGCATTTATTATAGTTGAATCTATCGGAACAGTGTCAAATATATTTTCTCTCCGCAATCCTTGTTGCAGCCAGGAGGTCAGAGAATCTGATCTGTCAAACA